>JAGVXB010000028.1 GCA_018303995.1 Candidatus Pacearchaeota archaeon | reverse complement strand
AACTGGAAAATTAGAGAGGCATTTTATAGAAGATTTTGAAAACGCACAAGAAGAATCAGCTCAAATACTTGGAAAAGAAAAAGCAAGAGAAATAATAAGCGATTATTCAAGTGAACGAGAAAAAAGAGGCAAATTCACTTATGAAACAGGAGAAATCGCCATGAAGGGAAAGGCTGAAACATCATTAAGCAGAGCAAAAAGATTTTATGAAGAAGCAAGAAAAATCCTTGGAAAATAGATTAAGAATTAATTATACTCCATTCAATTCAAAACCTTAATCTTCAACTTTAATATTCTCTATATGCATCTGTTTCATCTTGTCTTGTGAGCCAGAAATCCAAGAGTCTAGAAAAGCTTTCAAACTAACAGCCACAGGCAAATGAGCGTGAATATACTTCCCTTTAATAAAAGTAATAGCGTGCCTTTCTTTAAAATGCTTAACTGCATATTTCATTTCTATCGGCGGTCCAATTCTAACAATCTCTTTCTTCGCCTTAGCTACAATATAAGCAACTCCGCGTACCTCTCCATTATATCTAAAGTAATGATCTTTAATTACAAAATAGCCTTCAAGCTCACGAATAAGCAAATCAAAAAATTTCTTTAACTTAGTTCCTGCAATATCTCCAGGCTGCTTATCAGTATCCAAATGTATGGAAACAAAATCATATCCTTTAGCTTTTGATTTTTCTTTAACAGAATTAATATCAACATTCTTTTTCTCAAAGAACTTAGCATTGGGATTTTTAAGAAAATCCGAAGCAGATTTCTGAAACTTAGCAAAAGTTTCCTGAGATAAAGCTGCTAAAGCATTGCGTTCTTTATACGTCGGATCAATAAGAATTACAGGGCTATGTATCTTAGATTCATTTAACTGAATAAATACTTCCTTAGGATTAGAGTAATGTTTAGCTAAATCAATCACGATTCTTTTCTCGTCCGTAACTTTAACGAGCTCACGAATCATTTTAACAAAACTCTTATATTTTAAAATAAGCAACTCGACAGAATATCCCGAAAATCCTCTAACATAAGTCTCCGCGCCATAAACTTCTTGAGCCTTCAAAAACTGTTTAGTAACACGCACCTGGTCTTCAAGCCCAGAAATTCTTTTCTTAACATAAGGTCCATGAAAATAAGTCAAATCGGTAACATTTCTCTCCTCTCGAGGCTTCTTTATCTTCATTACAGGAATAACTTCAAAATACCCAGTTGTATTTTCAATCAACACTCTAAAATAATCGCGACTTCCATGAACTTTTTCAACTCTCATTCCAAGTTTCTTAACAACAGGAACAACAATTTTCTCAAGCATTTCAGATAAAGACTCGTATTTCCAGTCAAACCTTACAAAAATATCCACATCATAATTTCCCGACTTCAATAGAGTTCCCTTAGCAAAACTCCCTCCGACAAAAACATCAGCATCAACCTTAAGACGTTTAATCTCTTTCCCAATTTCAGATATAAATTCTTTACTTATCTTATGAAGAGACTTAATAGCATGAGCATCAGGCTGTATAATTTCAATCTGCTCACGAACTATCTTTTGTAAATCACCCATAATAACAAGAGCAGTCTATTGTTTTAAAATCCTTGCACAAAGATAAATTAACGATTAATGATAACAATAGATTTCATAGAAAAGCTTATATACATCTTACGTATATTTATGTGTATGAAAGTACGTAAGGAAGACATAATAAGAATCAACAAAGGATTTGGAGGAAATATATCTAATGAATCTAGTCTTGACTTTGCATTAAGGCATCAAGACAATCCAAAATTAGGAGAATACAAGAAACTTGCTTATCTATTCAGAGCTATTTTAGTAGATCATCCATTTACAGATGGGAACAAACGTACTGCAATGTTTCTATCGCTTGCATTTTCAGAGGAAAATAATAAAACTATAGATAGGGATTTATTATTACATCATATTTTATCAATAGCTTCAAAAAATATAACTCAAATTCGAGTAATCGAGGAGCGTTTGAAAAATGCAATTAAATGAAAAAAAGATTGAATATATTATTCATAAATACAAAGACATGTTTGAAATACTCAAGGAATATGACAAAACAAGAGAGTGGCCAATAGGAAGGGCAAGACTAGATATTACTTTAAGCAGAAGAACTATCCAGAAGCTGAAAAAATTAAAAGAAAGAACAGGCAAGCCAATTTCACAGATTATTGAAGAAGCTTTAAAATAATCCTTTTAGACTTACTTCTTCTTTATTGTAGACAAATCAATAACATACTTACCATCTTCGAGCTTGTAAACGAGAGGGCGCTCTTTATTAAACAAATTAGGAATATCTAGCAAGTATTTACCAGGACTAGTCACCTTAACAGTCTCAAAGTCAAGAATAACTTTTTCTTTCTTAATTTGCATAAGTTTCTCTTCACTCAAGAAAAAGAAGAACCTGCTCCCGCATTTAGAACACCCTGAAAGAGTCTCAGGAGCTCCATCAGAGTACGTTTCAGAGCAATGTATACATCGATTTGGCATAAACTCTCCGAGATTCAAGGATTAATAAATTTGTCTGTATTATACACACATTACTACAAACAAAGATTTTTAATGTTATTACTCTCAATAGCAACATGAAAAAAAGAGATATAAGATTTCTAAGCATTATTTCTCTAATTCTAGGTACTTTTTTCTTATTGAATTCAAAAACAAACATCACTGGAGCAGTAATTGACTCATCAGGTATTTCTTCAACATTCAGTTTGGTTTTAGGAATTATTCTAATAATAATCTCAGCGATTATCTTTTCATCTACTGAGACTTTAGAAAGAAAATTAGAAAATGAACCAAAACCGACAAAAGAAGACTATCCTATAATTATAGACACAAACTACCTTATCGATGCCTGTAGGGATCGCGATTCATACGACCATCTAGTTGAACTTATAAAAGCACGCCGGGATAAAGGTAACTCTATATATATTCCATCAGAAGTCCTAAAAGAATTAGATCCTACAAAGGCAAGAAATGAAAGACAAAAGACATTACAAAGCCAATTGAAAAGAATAATTAAAGAACAGACTCTAAGATTAGAAGTAGATCGTCCAAAATATAATGAATCCGGCAAAGAAAGTAAATATGATCCTAGTAAAGTCTTTTCATATACAAAAAACCGAAAAATTAGATATGAAAATATGGCAAGAAGTTTATTGGAAAAGACTCCAAAAAATATTACTTCTTTATATTTAAATGAGCTAGATAAAGGCGTAAAAATAAGCGTTAGAAGTTTTATTGAGAAAAATAAATCAAAACTAGACGGATCCTATTCATTATCGGATTATGAGGCTGCATTGAATAAGGGAAGAAGAGAGTATGAAAGAGAGATAGATAAAAGAAAATTAATACATCGTTATGAAGTTAGTAAAGGTGATGTAGAGATATTAGCAAATTCTTTTTATATACAAAATATTCCTAATAGATATGGGAATCACGATTTAGATAAAGTTACAATATTATCAGCAGATGAACACCTATTACAAGTTGAAAAAATATTTGATAATAAGTTTAAGAAGAGAAAAGGAAAAATAGTAGTTAAGCCAGAGTATAATTGATAGGTTATATTATAAGATAAGATGCTGGAACAAATATGTTGCTAAATCCATCGCCTCTTTCAATTAACCCATGCAATCTTGTTATTTGACCTGCATTTACTATCACAACCTTTTTTACAGATGGATATCTCTTATTTGTTCTAAGAGAAGTCTCTTGAGTTGATCCTATTTGAGATTCATTAAACACTGGGATAACAGGTAATCCTTCTTTTATTAATCCCTTCAAATTGGATAAATCATCTATAAAACCCATTACTTCATAATCTTTATATCTTCTACCAACTAGAACTTTATTATGGGGAGAATCTATTTTTAGATTATCCATAACTTCCTGAGCAATCAAAGTATCCAAATTCATAGCCTTTCTTCTAGATTCAGTTATTCTTGAGATTATACTATCGACTCTTGCATCTGGGATAACAAAACCTCCAAATGATCGGTATATTAAAAGATCTATTGGATTAATCCCAGGATGTCCTTTATTCTTAGTTTCATAGCTCTCTAATGATTTTCCAACATCTAAATTACCTTCTTCAACGTCATTTAAAACTGATAAACATGCAGTCATCTGTACATCCAAAAGATCTTTTCTTTCCTTAGATCCTAGAGTTCTATATCTTTCATCTACTAAACCCTTAGAGTCTGCCTGCCTTAAAAAATCTTGATAATCTGTATTTACATGCCTTCTCAAAAAAGCAACAGCTTTATCTCGATAAGGAGTCATATCTCCACATTCTTGTAGTTCTACAAAACGCAATTTAACATAATCATTAAAAGATGGGATTTTTGTTCCAACTTTATGAGAAGGATCTTCATAGCCTGAGCTAGCATCTTTAGGTTTTTTATCTTTATTTCCCATACCATATCCAAGACTTCTGTCTGTTATATCTTTTTTGGTTGTCATACTAATTTCAAACTCCCTAACAGTTTATAAACCTTACTATATGTTACTACTTGAAGATTACTATATATAACTCAGGAAGTAGAGATTTACGGCCTAATCAAATAAAGATATATTTCCATGTCTAAAGGGTCAGTGTTTGTAGTGTTTATTTTCTCTTTTATCTTTAACCCAGACTCTTTGATAAGTTTCTCAAATTTTGAATTGCAAATAAAATACTCTCCTCCAAAATCTTTTCCAAATACTAATGACTTCATTTTCTTAGCCATTTTCAATTCTTCAGTGTCTTTTTCTACAATCGCGTCTCTTATCCATTTATTCATTGATTTCTTAAGAACATCATTTCTTTCTTTCATAGATTTATATTCAGCAATAAAATTATCTGCTAAAACAAAAATTCCTTTTTTATTAAGAATGCTTTTAACTATTCTAATGAATTTTAACTTTTTATCGAAACTAATATGATGAAAAGCAGTAGTCATTGCAACAATATCGAATTTTTTATTTTTAGGAAAGTTCTCGGCAGTTAATTGCACAACTTTCATATTTTTATATTTGTCAGCAAGTTTTTGTAGTTTTAAGCAACAATTCTTATCAGGTTCAACAACAGTTATTCTAAAATTAGGAAATCTCTTAATAAGGAGTTTAGTAAATCTTCCCGTTCCAGCGCCAAATTCTACCAATCTAACATTATTTTGATTCTTAAAACTTTCATAGAGCATCTTCAGAATCATTAACTGTTCTAATGGCTTCTTCTTCATATAACTATCATATTCTTTTAAAGAAAAATTCTTTGACATTCTATATTCTTCTTTAAAATTCATATCATCCAAAAAACACTTCAATCTTCGAAGGATCTTTTTTTATTTCCTTAACAACAGAAGCCGGACCTATAACTGTAAGAGAATTACTCTCACCAGTAAGCCCTTGAGCAATACCTCTGCGCATCTTCAAAAAGAAACCTGCATCCCCTCTATGCGCATCAACCACGGCGAGCTCAATTCCTTTAAACGTCTTTATATGGTCCACCATTGCCATCGTATCTTCAATAAGCCTTATCTCTTCCTCAGGACGCAATTTGCCTTGAAGAATAACAACTCTATTTCCAAGAACTAATTGCAATATTTTCTTAACTCTTTCTGTTATAGTTAACTCGCGTATCTCAGAATAAGGCATTATGTGAATGCTAAATCCTCTAAGTTTCGAATTCTTTTTCATTGTCATTTTAACATCATCTTTTATTTAAATCTATTTCAAACTCTCTTTGTAAGCTTGAAGATTTCATCATAAAAGTTATCCATATTAGTAGCTTTCTTAGCAGATATTCCGACAACAGAATACTCTGGAAAAGCCGCCTCTATTTTTTTAACATTAGCTTTACGCAAGTCCATTTTATTTGCAACAATTAACACAGGAATCTTGCGAGCAAGTAAATTTCCAATTATGGTCAAATTTACCTGAGAATAAGGATTTTCAGTAGCATCAAGTACAATAATAACTGCATCCATGTCATCTAACCACTTTATTGCTTCAATAATACCCTGAGTGGCTTCTTTTGCCCTTTTCTTGGCTTCCTGTTTAGCTATACCATATTCAATAAAATCTTCATAATCTATTTTAGTCGCAATTCCAGGAGTATCTACTATTTTAAGAAGCATTTTTTTTCCATTATGTTCTATTTCGACCTTTTCTTTAAACTGAACCTCACGTGTTTCATGAGGAACTTCACTAACAGTGCCTAGCTCTTCACCAGTCCAATCTTTACATAATAAATTAGCAAGCGAAGTCTTCCCAGCATTAGGAGGCCCATAAAACCCTATCTTAAGATTATTCTTTCTTTTAAACAATCCTCCAAAAAATCGAGATAATATTTTAATCATGTTCATTAGTAAGATTGTCTTTTAATAAATCTTGCGTCTATCTGAGAACTCTGTCTGTTGGATATTTGAGTGATCGTATTTTTATGTTCTTTTCTAGTAAATAGAGGTATTTCAAGCATTGCAATGCGTTTGCCTTCAATCTTTCTGAATACAAATCTTATCTTCTCTCCAGACCATCCCTGTTGGCGTAATTTAAACCGTATATCATTATCGGAAAGTCCACTCTTTCGAGCATTATAAATAAAATTAACTAAATTATACAAGTCATTGCTTTCAGGAAATAGACTCTTTTGATAGTTCTTTTTATACCATTCCTGCAAAATTATATAAAAAACAATAGCTACGATAAAAAGTATAATCCATCCAAAAATTGTAAACTTAAACCATCTGGTAGAACAATCTTCAGGACAGCTATCAACAGACTCATCATCTTCGCAAATATTATTAATATTACATTTTCCACTAGGACTAACAACAGTTAGTTCACTAAGAGAAGGCGCTATAAATGCGCCAAGAGTTTCTGCATCAATATCTCCATAAACAACGAATTCAAAAATCTGACTGCTAGAAGTATCAAGAACAACATAATCCACACCAGCCCCACTTATGGATTTAACACTATAATTAGATTTATACATACCAGATTTCTCAATGTCTTGCCCAAAAATAAGATATGTTTTGACGTTTACAGAACTAATAGGATTTGTCTTTATAGTAAATACTGTTCCAATCGCATCCGAATCAAATTCACTAATTTTAGCAATTCTTTTATATGAAATTTTAGGATTAAATTTTTCATTCATCCATCCAACAACCTGCTCAGCTAATACAGAATTATCCAAAACATCTTTATTTTCAATTTGTTCCAAATAATCTACATTAATACTTTCGTAACCTGCACCCAAAGGAACATCTTCTCCAGAACTGGTTGTAGCAACGGCAACAGGAACATTAAGATTTATCAAATCTATCATAATATCTTGAAAATCAGATTCATCCAAGGCAGAATTATAGGCTGATTCAATAGAACTTATTCTAAGACTCATATTTCCTAAATCAATATTCTTTTGTATATCTTGTATAATCCAAGTAGGATAAGAATTAATCACCGAAGTAATATTGGTAATGCGCCTTTTATATTCAATAATTGTCTGATTTGCAATAATTCTAGGGTCCCCTACAACTATTTTAAATTGTTTTGTAGCTTGCAGACTTTGATTATTTCTTGCAGTAACAGTTATATCAAATGAAGAACTATTTCGTGAAGTGTATGAATGAGATATCTCACTCCCATTAACTGTCTGCTGAGCGGTTCCATCTCCAAAGTTCCAAGTTGTACTTTCTATTCTAGTTCTATTTGATGAAGCTCTAAATTTAACATTTTGGCCAAATGCAACAACCTTCGGAGTAATATCAAATGCAAAACCTCTTCTTATAGAAATACTTTTTTCAAATAATTTATTCTCATCTAAATAAAGTTTAAACTTGTTTTCAGTGCTTTCAATAGGGATTATAAAATCTGCTTTAGAGATATCAAGACTCAGATTAGTAGCAGTTATTTTTGAAGCGTTATATGTCAACCCATACATAACAGAAGACTCAGCATCAACTCCAACACTCTTATAATTTATTCTGGCATTGCTCAAACTTACTGCTTGATTCTCTCCAGAAATCTTAATTGGAATAAAGCAACCACTCTGACAATTTCGGTCATAGCGGTCTTCTATATAATTGTCAATAATATCAGGTAATATCAAATCAAACATTTGATGGTAAGAAGCATTGTTAACTGCAAAATTAGGTGATGCAGAATACATCATCGTCTCAGCAAACAAATCAAAGTCACTGCTCAACGAATTAAATCCCTCAGCAGTTCCACAATTAGGTGAATTAGTTTCCCATCCAATTTTATAACCGGGTCCTTGTGAAGAAACACAAACATAATAATCTCTAGTTGATGAAGAAGAGCGATTAACAATACAACTTAATTCTTCAGTTTGAATATTAGAGGAATGTCTTGGAAGAGTGCAACTTCCAATTAACATCTCGCTGACAAAATCATAAATTTTCATAGTCAAGTTCGAATAACCAGACACATTTATTATTCTGCCCCCGATAATAAAAGAAGGAGTTGCTGGAATACTCATTTTTTCACAATATTCATTGCCTGGAGTGATGGCCGCTTCAAGACTGTTTGAAGAATCATAACATCCTGAATTATGGCGTACTCCGCATCTCTGTCCGCTATTTTGATTGCTCGTTAATATGTCTTCATCATCTGCAAGAACATCTACATAAAGATTTGGAGAACAACTCGAAGGAGCATTGCTTCCAACACTAAATTGAGCATTAGTTATTGTTATTCCAGGACCATTCACTCTAAAACCTACAAGTTTCCCCTGCCCCGAAGTCAAAGAAACACTGTTTACAGAACCAGACGAATAATAATCGTTCGAACATCCAATAGCACTACAATTATAATTTATACCCTCATAAAGTCCTGAATTGTTTTTTATCCAATTCAACAAAGTTATACTTCCAGGAAAGTTGCTTGTAACTATTGAATCAGAAGGATGATTTGAAATAGTTAGATAAACATTTCCTCTCATAGTTTCACCACCAGAATAATTAGCAGAAACACTGTTTGTAATATAATTAATCGTAGCAAAAGCATTAAAACTCATAATAATAACTAAAATCAAAAAAATAAATTTATAATTCTTCTTTAAAATATTAGTTTCTTTTTTCATTTTCTTTTCTCCTATGTATGTTAAATGCAAAATAAAATACTGCTATAGAAATAATTGTGATAATAAATTGAATTCTTCCAAAGAAACTCAATTCAAAGCTTAATGACCCGCAAGGTATTCTAACTTGATCACGTTGTTCGCATCCCTGTGAAAAACTACAGCCACTCACAGGAGCAGACTCAGAAGTATAATTTACTGTCTTCATTCCATTAATGCATTCAGTTTGCGTTGTAGTCCAAACACAATCATTTAAAGAACACCCATTAGAACTATGAGTACAGCCAGTCTGATTATTATAAGTATATTGTCTGGACCTAACTCCACAAGTGCTAGTAGAACTAATCCAATAACATTCTAAGAATTCACAAGCTGCAGGATTTCGGTTATAAGAAGCAAGAGGTATAGAGGGATTACTGTTTGAATTGCAGTCAGATAAATTTCTAAAATCTTCACATTTAACAACTGAGTTAAGAGGCATTTGGCAAGAATACATTTGTGAATTAATCCCTGGCATACATCTAAGTCCTCCTGCACAACAATCATCTCCGGTTCCAGCTCTACCATCTACACCCTTACAGGCATCGTTTTCAACATTTGTAGGGCGTACATCTGAATTAGGCCCATAATAGCTATTCCCATTATTCAAACATCTTCCCAATGTAAAATCTCTTTGGAAGCTCGCACTTGCACTTACGCCCGAACCAGTATAATTAACAAAAACACTCATATGCTTATCATTCACAGAATTTGAAACACTGTCGTAACTTATAATTCCACTCTTAACACCAAGGCCCTCATATGAACTCCATTGTTCACTCCAACTATTGCTCCAAAATGTCCAATTAAAGAATAAATTTGTATAATCAATATTTCCAAGAGTAGGAACATTACTGAGGCTAATATTTGCAGATGTACATCCGATAGGAGAATTCTGTGTTTGTAAAGGGCAGTCTCCTCCAAGACATTCAACAGTAGGACAAGGATTATTTGGATTAATATCTACAACAAAACTCTCTGAAGCACTAAAATCAACATTCTTAGGAAAATAAAGTGTATTAGGAGTTGTAGGAGGACTATTATACACAAAAGACTCAAAAGCAGGCCGATTTATATATGCAAGAGTCTTCCGAGCATTTTCAACAATTAACATTTGTGATTCAGTTATAGCAAATCTTCCTTCTAAATCAGTGCATTTCAACTTAACATTTGTTTGTCCTGCGTCAGTAAAAGTATAATTAAACCTAGGTTCTGTTCTTGTAATAATATTCCCATTTTGGGGAGTTATTGTCCACTCATATCGTAAAAGTCCAGCTTGGCTAGTGCATCCCTGTACAAAGTCTACTGTTTTGCCTGTAAAATATATTCCTTTATGCACAGGAGCTTGAATAGAAGAAGTAGGCCTTGAATATGAACACCTATTGGTATCTCCATCATATCTCACAATAACGGAATTTGGAGAATTAATTTGTCCTTGATTTGCAACAAAAAATAGTTCCGCTTCATTTGGACTTCCATCCCTAGCAAGATTTAATTTATCTATCACATCTTGATTACTTAAATTAAGAGTAACATTTACCTGCCCATTACTAACAATTCCACTAAATTGTAAGTCTATTAAATCATTAGAGCTCAAAGAATCATATTCGTATAATTTAAAATCTACATTCCCACTAATTCCAGTTCCAACTCCAACATTCATAGTAACATAACTATTAGGACAAATAGGAGTATTTTCAAGTATTGGAGTTCCATCATAATATCTCCATACAGGATTAGAAAGTCCTTGTATGCCGCCACCACCACTATTAGCCGAAGAACAACATATTTTTGTAGTATAAGTAGTAGCACTAGCAGGAGTTCCGAGATGAGCATTAGTACCCGTAGTTCCAGAAAGGCGAACAACTTCTCTTTCACCTCCAGCAGTATTACAATTCCCGGCAGTTATACTTCTGCATCGCAAATCTCCATAACAAACCACATTATTAACATAACTTGCTGTAGGACTATTACTGTTATAATCGGGAGTTTCAGCGTGAGCATTTGTAGGATTGCTTAAATGAACAACATCATTAGTTGCTCCAATAGTCTGAGGACTGCAACCATGAGGATTATTTCCAGAATAAGTTCGTGAAAAAATCGTGCTGTAACAAATATCAGTCCCATAACTTCCTGCTCCATTCCAAACTTCTCCCATAGCATTAGTGGGAGCAGAAATTCTCATTATTCTATCATCAGCAGTAGCACAAGATTGTGCGCTAACAAAAAAAGACAAAAAAGTGACAAAAATCAATGAAAATAATAATAACTTTATCAATCGCCTCATACATTTGTGATATCGTCGTAGCTTTATAAATATTATTAACTTAGTTCTATCCCTTCACAACACCCAACGGCTTAAGTCGAGCAACCATTTTTCCAATTCCTAATTCATGACTAACACGAACAACTTCATTCACATCTTTATATGCAGAAGGCGCTTCATCAACCGCACCCTTTAAACCACCAGACTCAAGAATAATATCTTTGTCATGAAGCTCTTTTCCCAGCTGGGCAGGAGTAATAGTCCGAGCCGCCTCACTCCTAGAAATTAAACGTCCAGCACCATGTGCTGTAGAACCAAAAGTAAGCTCTTCAGCTTTTTTAGTCCCAACAAGTACATAAGAATAAGTCCCCATGCTCCCAGGAATAAATATTGGGCTTCCAGTTTTACGATATTTCAATGGAATTTCTAATCGTCCAGGTCCAAATGAACGAGTAGCTCCTTTTCTATGAACGCAAACATCTTGCATCTTACCATTAATATTATGCTTCTCAATTTTAATTATATTATGAGCAATATCATATACTAAATCTAAACTGTTTTTAGGAAAATATTTTTTAATAATTTCGCGTAAGCTAAAAGTAAGTAATTGCCTATTTACAAAACCAAAATTAGCGGCTCCTCGCATAGCAGACAAATAATCTCTTCCAAGTTCAGAATTAATTGGAGCACAAGCAAGTTCTCTATCAGGCAATTTATCAAACCCATATTCTTCTTCCATTTTCTTAATATGATCAGAAGCAACCTGGTGCCCTAAACCGCGACTTCCAGAATGGATTAAAAAAGTTACTTTTCCAACACAGTCAATTCCAAAAACTTTAGCAGTCTTTTTATCATAAATTTCTTCAACTACTCCAATTTCCATAAAATGATTTCCTGCGCCTAAACTACCAAGTTGATGCATTCCCCTCCCTTTGGCTCGAGCAGACACTTTAGAATAATCCGCATCAGCTATACAACCTTCATCTTCAATATTAGATACATCTTCTTTAGTAGCAAATCCTTTTTCAAAAGCCCACTTAACTCCATTTTTTAAAACTAAATCTATTTCTTTAGGTGAAAAAGAGAAACCACTCTTAACTCCAACTCCAGAAGGTATATCTTTTCCAAGAGACTTCATAATATCTTTTCTTTTTTTCATAAAATCAACAAGCTTTATGTCCGAAACAAGAAGTCGAACGCCACAATTAATATCATATCCTGTTTGTCCGGGAGACACGACGCCTTTCTTCAAATCATAAGCAGATACTCCTCCAATACACGCACCATATCCCTGGTGAGCATCTGGAAGAACAACAACCCATTTAACGACTCCAGGCATTTCAGCCATATTCTTAGCCTGCAAAAGAGTCTTATCTTTTTCAATACTTTTAAGTATTTTTTCAGAAGCAAAAATGCGAACAGGAACATTCATTTTCCCTTCTTTAGGAATTTCATACACATTTTCAGATATTTTTTGAATTTTCATCTATTTAGTTATAGAATTCATTATTTTTAAACATCCACTACAACCTGAGCTTCCCATTTTTTATTATTTAGCCGTTTAATATACATCTCAGCATATGTAGGTGCCTTAATGGCATCTAAATCTGAGTAATTAGAAGCATCATCTCCATAAACGAGAACATAGGCTGTAATCTTGCCATTTTCTTCAGTTAATTTAACTTCAGCTCTTGAAACTACGAAAGCATCAACATCAAATAAATAAATCAACTCCTCAATAAACTGATATAACAAAGATTCATAGTTATTCTCAGACAAAACAAACTCTTTCTTTCCAGTTTCATTGATTTCCCCATTTCGAGAAAAAACAGAAGACACAGCTAAAGCACAATTCTGGAAAACTTCACCCACATTTTTACCATAAGCTCTAAACTTAACATCTCCAGTATGCTCAAGAAACTCGAATTTTTTAGCCATATTAATATTAGTAAAATACTCTATAAATAACTTCACTTCAACCTCGTTTGAAGTCTTAAAAGCATTTATAACTCTCAGCATCCAACAAACAAGATGAATAAATTAGTTATTGCAACAATATTATCATTAATACTCATTTTATCAACATATGGAATATTAGCAGAAGCTTCAGATGACTCAAATTCAGACATTCCTAAATCATGCATCAAATGGTACGACGGCTGTAATGACTGTAGTGTTGTTAATGGAAAATTGGGCGCTTGCACAGAAAAAGCATGTTTAGTTCAAAATCCAACTAAATGTCTAGAGTACTCAAAATCTCCACAAGTTTCAATTAAAAAAGGATGTAATCAATGGTTCGACGGTTGTAATTCATGTAGCCTAATGCAAGACGGTTCATACGCCTGTACAGATATGGCTTGCACAACTTACAAAGAACCAAAATGTCTTGATAACTCAGGAAGCAACAAGCCCATACCAAATTCAGATTGCAAATTATATTACGACGGTTGTAACACTTGTTTATATGACGAAAATAACGAACCAGGCAAATGCACGGAAAAAGCATGCATAAAATATGAAACTCCTAAATGCATTGACGACTCAGACCAATACATAGCCCCTACAAAAGAAACAGGTCCAATAAAAATCCCTGAGAAAGAACCAACAAGTGAAAAAGAGTCTTTCTGTTCAGGTTGCGAATTAGATAACAAATGTTATCCCCTAGGATATAGAAAATCATTTTGAATGTTCTTCAAACCTATGCATTTCAAACAAATGCGTAAGCCCATCATTAATAGATAAAATTCTTAATTGGTTTAAAGGAATATTCGGATAAAATATAGCAAGAACAAACCATATAAATATTAAAATATCTCTTATTAAATGGATTACTTAAAATATTCAAAAAATAGGAAACTAGAAGCAGACAGAATCTTAAAAGAAACAAATATATTCAACAAATTAAAACAATTTGGAAAAGTTAAACGGGTCGGCAGTTATTCTCTAAACTTAATGATTAAACCAGATTTAGACTTCGTATTAAAAGTAAGAAAAAGTTCAGAAATTAACAAAACAATAAAATTAATAAAAAAAGAAGTCGGAGAAATAAAAAATCTCAGTCTTAAAAAGACAGTTGACCGAACAAAACTGGGTTTAAAAGGTAAATCATTGCATTTCTATTATTATGACAAAGATATATGGGGAATAGATATTTTAGTTACAACAAAAGATTTTAAAGAGTATAACAAAATAAAAAATAAAGTCATAAACAAAATAAATCCTAAAAAGAAAATAAATATCTTAAAATTAAAATATTCTTTTTATAAAAATAAGCGACTAAAAAACACATCTTATTCAATATACAAATCAGTTTTAGATGAAAATATTAGTAACTTGAAAGAATTTCATAATTATCTAAAAAATAAAAACATATTTTTAAAGCCTCATAAGGCAAAAGCTTAATAATTAAACTCGTAACTTCAGTTTATGAAAATAGTAGCAATTGGCGGAGGAGAAATAGGTCGCCCAGGAACTAAAATTGAAACAGAATCAATAGACAAAGAAGTAATTAGACTTTCAGGCAAAACACATCCCAAATTATTATTTATTCCAACAGCAAGTGAAGACAGTGAAAGCTATTATCAAGTCGTCCAAAATTATTATGGAAAAAGATTAGGCTGTATTACCGATGTTCTATATTTAATTAAAAACAATCAATCTAGAGATGAAATAAGAAATAAAGTCCTAAATTCAAATATAATCTATGTAGGTGGTGGAAATACCTTACGAATGCTAAAAGTATGGAGAAAATGCGGTTTAGATGATATATTAAAAGAAGCGCATGAAAGAGGAATAGTCTTAGCAGGAATCAGTGCAGGAGCCATTTGCTGGTTTAAATATGCAAACAGCGATTCCTTAAAATTTAGTGATTCAAGAAACCCATTAATAAAATTAAAAGGACTAGACTTTATACCTCTTATGTCTTGTCCACATTACGACTCTGAAAAAATCAGACGTCCATCTTTAAGAAGAATGATAAAAGAAAATGGAGGAATTTCAATAGCTTTAGAGAATTGTTCGGCAATCGAAATAGTTGACGGACAATACAAGATAATTACTTCTTCAAAAATGGCAAATGTCTTTAAAGTTTACAGGAAAAATGATAAGGTTATGGAAGACAAACTTCCTAAAGACGGAAAATACAGACCTTTAGATGAATTATTAAAGAGTTAATTTTCCTCAACCCACAAAAACAATCTCAACTTAATTGGATTAAATTCATCTTTGTCAGCGCTTATAATCCTTTCAGCAGAAAATACATTTCCAACATAATTAGACTGCCCACAAGCACTGCTTATCTCGCATGCGCGTAGTTCAAACAAAATGTAATCAGGCAAACTAGAATTAATGAAAGCAAGAATATTAACCATTCCGCCAGGTCCATTAACATTAGTTTGTTTATCAACTATCTCAGAACGAAGATTTTCTCTAGTGCTTATATCTCCAAGAATATCTCTCGCTAATTCAGATAAATCCTGAGTTTCCTGTTTTGGAACTCCTTGCTTATAAAGCAACATAAAAATCACAGTCAAAATAGTAATTGCAATCAAAAGTTCAGCTATGCGAATAAATCCTACTCTATTTACCATACAAGAACCCTCACATCAACGTAAGTTTTAATTCCAGACTTGCTTACTGCTTGAAATCGTTCATTCTTGGAAAGAACTTCAGATTCTTCAGGTATGTTTCTTAATGCAACAATCTCATATGTTTCATTAAATTTAGCCACAAACCCAAAATTCATTCTATTAGGAAGATTGAAATCTTTCTTAAGTCGGTTATAATTGGAAAAATAACTCTTGTTTAAATCATCAAATAATTTCTCAAAATGCAATTCTTCCGATTCAGAAGATGAAATGCTATACCCTTCATTAGCAAGCAGATTTCCACTAATTGAATTGCCATTAGAAAAAATTGGAGAATATTTTATTCTAACAAAATTATCCGAAGGTTTAGAAAAATAAACAACGCCATTATCTTTATAAGAAAGAATTGGACTTCCACTGCTATCTTCAACACTTGCATTATAATCACTAGGAATTCCAGAAATATCTATACCTATATTTCCAGTATTTCCAGATGTAACAAATATGGAATAAGTCTCCAAATTGCTTTTAGTTGCATCATCAATCTCCAACCAAGCATAATCAAGAGTTGATTTCAAAGTTCTATTACTTTGTAATGGACTAAAAAACATAAAAGCAAACGCTATAAACGCTACAAAGATCACAAAAGATATTACAAACTCAATATGACTCAAACCTCTTTTACCCATAAGTGATAAAAAGTAATGTAATTTATATAGGTTGCCCCTTAATTTATTCCATGGAAAACATCATAAAAGAAATAAAGCACAAGCCAGAGCTCAAAGACCTTCCAAATAGTTTAGTAGAAAAAACATTAAACGAATATTTATCAAAGAATGGAATATCTCTAAGCAATTCAATAAAAGAAAGAAAAATAATAATTAAAGAAATAAGAGCCCAATTAAGAAAATATTCAGGACAATATACTTCAAAATCAAACATAAAAAACAGGGAAGAATTAATAAAAGAAGGCAGATTTTCAGAAATTCTTAATCAACACGCATCAACTAGAGAGCGTTCAGCAGATTATGAAGAAATAAAAGAAATAATTAATAATCTAAATCCAAAAAGCATTCTCGACTTAGGTTGCGGACTAAACCCATTAGCAATCGCATCCCAAGAAGTAAATTATTATGCATACGACATAAAAGAAGAAGATCTGAACATAGTAAGCGAGTTCTTTAAAATAAATGGAATAAAAGGCGAAGTTCACAACAAAGATATTAGAATCACAGATAACTTTCCAAAAGCAGACTTATGTATAATCTTCAAAGTCCTAGACATCTTAGGAGACAACAGAAACGAAACGGCAAGAAAACTCCTAACAACAATAAATTCAAATTTCTTCCTAATAAGTTTTGCCACCCGTACATTGGGGGGAAAACCAATGAACTCTCCATACAGACGTTGGTTTGAAAAAATACTCAACGAACTCAAGTATCCTTACGAAGTAAAAAGAATGAAACAAGAAGTCGTTTATTTAATTAAGAAAGCTTAAAAACTCCTATTTTTCAGTTAATTTATGAGTATCAAAAGAACATTAGTAGGACTAGCATTAGGGTTAGCAGGCTGTGCAAGTCAACAAAAAGATACGGGAAATGAATTAAATGCTCCTTTCGGAGCCCCAGTTAAAATATTTGCATATAATGGAGACGAAATAGCAGAGCAAACAGTCAGAGTTAATGGGTGTCTAACAGAAGATTACATTTCAAAAAGAGAAGGAAATCTAATAAATATATATCAAACAGTAAAAAAAGCAATGATGCCTCCAAGAGATGAATCTCCAATCTATGCCGTAGAAATATTAGAAGTTGATGGAGACAGATACACACTGAAATAATAAATCAAAGAAAAGCCTTCGCCCCAGTAGAAATTAGAAAAGCCGTAACCGTCATGACAAAAGAATGTTTTATTCCAGCTTTTATTGAACCTTCAGATAACTTTCCAATGGCAAGCCCACTAAATATTCCTTGAAGCAAAAGCATATACAACAAAGGTCTTGATAGCTCATCACTAGAGGCACCAGTTCCAGAACCAACTCCGCCTAAAGCCCCTATCTCAGAAGGATTTTCAATATTTAAACCTCCAACACTATTTACATCTTCAGTCAAAGGTATAATCTTAAACTGCATTACAAGCATAATCCCTATAAATATAAAGAAAATAATATATCCCTGAACCACAAGATTAGAAATAGTGGCTGCTCTTTCTTTTTTCAGTTTTTCAATTTGATAAATAGACGAAGCAACAGAATCTAATATATTGTCTATCTTGCCTCCAGCCATTTCAGCTTCTTTAATCAAGCTTATTGCTCTCTTTACAGTTAAACTACCTACATCTTCAGCAAAAGTATCAAGGGCCTTGCTCATTGGAATTCCGAGGGCAATTTGATTGGCCAGTTTACCAATATTATCAGTTAAAGAACCAAAATTCTTACTTCTCATATTTTTTATGCTCTGACTAATAGGAGTTCCACCCTTAACATTTTCCGCAAGAGCGCGAGCAAATTCAAGAAACTGCTCATTTTTCTCTTTTTCCTGGCTTGTTTCCAATATTGTGCTCATTACAAAAGGAAGAGCTAAAACAGCAACAGCGATTCCAATCAAGAAATAAAATAAGTTTTCTCCAAAAAACAAAAAGAAGTCTACGCCTAAGATAACAATTCCAAATATTATGCCTATCCAGTGTGTTTTTCCAATTATCATGTCAAGATGCTTGAGTTACTTATACATTTAAATTTGTCGTAGCATCTTGAGCATCCAAAAAACGTAACCTTCCACGTCTTTTTGATTTTAGTATTACCAAGGTTTCTTATAATTTATTCCATTTTTAATAGAAGGAATAAATTCATTTAATTTAGTGATATTTTGATGCATGTGATGTTCTAAATATTTTCTCCTAAATTCTAGACTTATAATTTCTCTTATTTTATCAATTCTTCTTATTAGTTCTTTTTTACTATAATCTTTTATTAAAATTAATTCCAACAACTTTTTCTTTATTTTATTTGAAGGTATCTTTAGTTTCTGAAAATAATAATATTTCCACTTAAAATATGGAACAAATTGATTATTTTTTATAAAATAATAACTTACGAATGCATCCACAGATTCATTAATCATAAAGTGGGCATTTTTTAAGTCTTTTCTTTTATCAAATACTTCTGCAAGAAGCACAGACCATTTTAATTTATTTGTATACTCTTCACACAATTTCCCAATCTCCCTAGGGCTAAGCGTTGTTTTTATAGCAATCAAATCTTTCAAAGAGCCATTCCTATCAAAAAGTATTAACGAGTTTTTAGTATCCCATTTATCAACCATGCTCCATTCTTTTTTCACTTCATTATCAAAACTTCTAATCTTAAAATCAAACCACACTCCATTAACCAGTATATCTCTTTCAGGAGGAAGATTTTTATCTTTTATGTCTTTAACATAGAAATTAATGTCTATTTCAGAATAAATATCTCCAGTTCCTCTAGCTATCCCCCCACTTAAAGTAATCCCAATTATATTTGAATCATTCTGATATCTTTTAGCAAATTCTTTTGCTATCTCAATATATCTTTCTTGTATTTCCATGTTTAGTAAGTCGGTTGCTTCATATGAAGGAAAGTAAGGAATAAAATGTTAACTATTGCCACAATTCCCATAATTGCAGTAGTCATCTGCGTCGTGTTAAATCCAGTATTTATCTTTGAAACAGATATTATAACTAAAAGCATCATCATAATCATCGGAGTAGCAATAACTATACTAATATACAAATCCATAAATGTCTCTGCAGACTTAATCGCTTTTTCGCGTTCAAGTCTGTGCTCAAGAAGAAGGCTCTCTGCCCTCTTTTCAAAGAACGTGCGTATATCTCCCCCCGAGTTTATAGTTACACCCATTCCATTAAGTAATTCTGAAAACCTAAGGCTTGGAGTAGATGCAGAAACATTTCTTAATGCAGTAGAAAGATCATATCCATAAAGATTAGTTTGATTTAAGATCTTTCTAAACTCACGTCCGGCAAACTCATATTCTTTGCTAAGTGCGATAATCTTGAAAATCTCTATTGGTTCAATTCCACTCCCAGAAATTGAAGCCATATGAATTACAACAAAGGGCATTTCCCGATCTATTCTTTGAGCAATAGATTTCTTTTCAGCTCCTGGATAAGAATAAAATAATATAAATGTTAATATGGGCATAGCAAAAGGAATCCAAAAGACTTTCAAAAAACGCAAAAGATAATTTCCAGAATATAATTTAATCGAAAGTTCAAGAAAATTTACATTGAAAAATAAAAAGAAACCCATAATAAGAACACCCAAGAAAAAAGAAACAAGTGTAGAAAAAAATATCATCGATAAAAAAGTTGTTGAAAGAATGTTCAGATTACTCTTACGAATATCTAATCTAAGTGATTTAAAAGCCCCACCATCAACAAGTCTCTGCGAGATGTTCAAAAATAATCTATTAGACATTCTTCCATAAGGGTTAGAAGTTTGAAACTTGTAAACATCTTTAACAACAACTTTTTGTTGTTTTTTTACTTTTTTTAATAGCTCTCCATCAATATTAAGTTCTTTCATAAATTCTGTCTTATTCATCTTAGGAACAAAGACTTCAACTTCTTTTTTAATAGAAATTTTTTCAATATAAGGAGTTTTTTTAGGCTCGGGCTCAAGTTTCTTGGCGGGAGTTATATTATTAATTATTTCTGGAATACTTCCATTTAAGATTTTAATTCTATTTACTAAAGAATTTATCATTTTATCATAAATTTTAATCTCCTCAGGATTCAAACTTTCATATTTTGAATAAATCTGACCAAGCTCATGGGCCATCATAAGCTCAACATTCAAGTTTTTTTTAAGATATTCAATCATGCTACCTCACCAACTTTAAATTGTAAACTAAGAATTTGCTTCTTTATTCTTAGAACACTTTCAAAATCTCGATTATTAAGAGCATCTTCAAGATTGTTTGCTAATTTACGCATCTCTGTTAATAACTGATTAAGCAGAAAAACGTCCTCTTTTCTCATTATCTTCAAAAAGACTAATTAGTTTATATACCTTTTAATGATACTATCCTACGCCAAACCTCTGCATGACTTCTCCAGGATTTCTATAATAATCTATAATTATCTTTTGAACATCTTCAAATCCAAAAACCTTCTTCAGGTATAATGCATAAAGCAACTTACTTCTCTGGGAGAATTCTCTTTGTAATTCCTCAACACTTATACCATTACGAACAGATATCTTCTCAAAAACTTTACTTTGCTTCTTAAAGTAGAAAGCATCTTGAGTAGCATTCCACATAAAAGGAGTATTTACAATAACAACCCCATCATTATTTACATTTATTATTTCAACAATTTCCCTCAGTCGTCGAGTTTCATTTTTTTTAATAATGGCATGAGTCATTATAGCAACACAATCCAGAGAGTTAACTAAAGTAGGAGATAGCTCTATGGGTGGCGTTTCCAAACGTCTTATCAAAGTATCTACAGAATCAGCATGCATTGTGCTGATTGATGGATGACCGCTAGCCATTCCTTGGAACAAAACAAAAGCCTCTCTTCCTCTGACTTCTCCAACTATTACATAATTCGGATTTTGTCTAAATGAATTCTTAAGTAAATCAAACAAATCAATTTCTCCAACTTTCCCAGTACCTATCGCAATTCTTGCAACTGCAGGAATCCAATTCTCACGAGGCAAATTTAATTCTCTAGTATCTTCGATGCTTATTACATGAGCTTCAGGAGGTATAAAAAAAGCAATTGCATTCAACAAAGTAGTTTTTCCAGATGAAGTCCCTCCCGCAATAAATATGTTTGACTTATATTGTATCAATAACCAAAAGTAAGCTAACATCTCAGGACTTAATGTATTAAAAGCAATAAGTTGAATAGGAGTCCATGGAATTTTTGAAAATTTACGAATTGTAAAAGTGGGCCCATGAGAAGTAATATCTTGCGTGTATGTTGCATTTACTCTCGACCCATCGGGAAGACTACCATCAAGCAAAGGTTCAGAATAAGAAACATATTTACCACAACGCTGAGCCAATTTTTCAACAAAACTCGCTAAATGGTCAATTTCCTTAAATCTTAAATTTGTTTTAATATTATGATAATTTCTATGAACAACATAAATAGGAGTATTTATCCCATTGCACTCAATATCTTCAATAAAATAGTCTCTAAGTAACGGCTCTACTTCATTCATTCCCACAAAATCACGATATAAATAATAAAATATTTTTCTATATCCTTCTTCATTTAATTTAAGATTAAGTTCACTTATCAAAAATTTAGCAGTCTTATCAACATATTCCATTATTTTATCAGGAGTTTTCTCAGTCACAACGTTAACATTAATCAATTCAATCATGGCATCTTCAAGTCTTTTTATGACATTTTTTTCAACATCATTAAGAATAGGTTCTTCAACATCATATACAAGTTCTCTAACTTCAGAGTCCCAATAAATATGTGCGTTTGCAAAAGGTTCTATCAAAGAATAACGAACATCAACTTTAGTCTTATCAGTAACCCGTGGCAAAGCAGGAACCACAGGATTTGGATTTATACTTATATTTACCATATATTCACCTCATCAAATAAAAAGCTCAAAGACATTTAAACCTATCCAATATAAATTAACTGCCTTCAGTAACATCTATCCAGACATTATTATTAATCATTCCTTTGTTTTCTATAAAGAATTCATAAGGTATACTCACGGGAGTAAATTGTTCAGAATTGCTATCTTTACCATTAAATGTTATATTATATTTATATGACATGTAAAGACTTATTCTATAACTTTCAGTAAGCTCTTGAGTTGTAACATTAATGCGTCCTATATCCAAAGAAACCCCTGGCTCAGAATAACGAACATTAGATTCATCTAGAACATATCTGATAGTATTATTTAAAGAATCAACAAATATAGTTCCCCTCTCAAGTCCAAATGTTACTTTTCTTTTGTTTCCTGGCGCATCTAAAACATCAACAACTTTAGAGTCAAAAACATTCAAAGAATCAATAGTTTGTTCAATAACTGAACGGTCTCTAAATTCTTTTATCTTCGGCGTTAATATTGCAAGAACCAATCCAATCAAAGCAATTCCTATTAGTGTATATATTACCGTTTCAACCCACACTTGTCCTCTTTTTTGACTTAAAATTACCATATTCACAAAATCACATCTCTATAACAAGATGTAAACTCAATAACATCAGTTACAGCACATACTTCCCCAGATTCGGTGATTGGAGATATTTCTGCCTTTAGATACTTATTTTTAATTACATAACTGCGTTGTCCGCCCACACTCGGAAAACCTACTGAATCATTATAAGAACCTGATCCAACCATTCTTAAGTCATCTCTAACATTCATTTCAGGTTTAATATCAATCACATCAGAGTTTCCATTATCATCAGTAAGAGCAACTCTAAAACTAGATATTCCTTCCTTGTTAAGTTTTATGGAAAATCCCGTTTCTGAATCATTTAAAGATGTCGAGAAACTATAACAATTAAATTTGCTCTCAGGAAATTCTACTCCTTCAAAAACATCAAGACACATCTTACTCTCTCCTAAACGATCTTTAACAAATGGAATCACAACAGAAAATATTATTCCTCCAATTACAATGGTTAGAACGAGCAACAACACAGTTGCAATAACAGGACTTACACCTCGCTTAATCATACGCCACCGTAGCCCCATTTTCTTCAGGGCAAGTATAAGCTATCTTCCTTTCACCTTTTTCTGCAAGTAATTTAGGTATAATTCTAAATGTATCTCCGCTACTTACAGAAATTCCAATGCACGCAAAAGAAGATTCTCCCATTGTAACAGTTCCACCATCAAACGGCTGGTCTAAAAGGGCAACATTATCTATAGAACCACTAGATGAGTCATATCGAAGCACCTGAACTCCATAAATAGGAATATTTCCAATATTATTAATATCTATTGCAGCATTTCCATTACATTCTTCGGCATTAAAAATAAGTTGTACCTCAAAATTCACATCAGCACAAGAAGTTTCTACAGATTTACCTCCCTTAACAGCGCTTTCAGATAAAAATCCTCTAGCCCAAATAAATACAATTCCAGCCAAAACGACAACAATCATAATAAGTAAAACTGTTGCAATAACAGGACTTACACCTCGCTTAATCATGACAAAACTTAGTTATAATCGTTTTTATATGTTACCTAAGTACACAAGATATCTTTACTAACAATTGACTCTGGGCAAATCACAGGTTCATTTTTAATCCAAATTAATGGCTGAACGCTTATTTCCTGCTTTCCAACAGGTGCAGAATTGTATCTATAAGAACCACAAAACATTGCACCAGGTCTTAAGCTTGCATTATTATTACAATTTGACATCAACCCAGTTTCTGGATCATTAAGTGTCTGTCTTAATATTCTATCAAAATCTCCAATTTTAATAAATGCTCCATCAACACTAAAAAGCCCTTTATTGCTGAAATTTATATAGACTGTAGAAAAAGTTCCCCCACTGTCTTTTACACAACTAACTTGATCAATAACTAAATAAATATCTTCATAACAATCTTGTTTATCATCAGGCAAATACAATTTAAGATAAAAGAAAACAGCAGTAGCAAGAGCCACAGCAATAGAAATTAACAATACATAACCTACCATTATGCTAACACCCTTCCTATTTAACTGTGACAAATTGTTCATCCTCCTCATCTTTAATTAATACAAAATAGAAGTTCTGTCCAGGTTTTAAATTAAACGCATAGTCATTTCCGCGAATATTAATTTTTATATCATTTCCTGTTCTTAGAGCATTAATAGTGCGTCCATTAATCAAATTAAGAGACACAGACACACCATTTGAAAGAGTTATAGCATTAACTCCGACAGATTCATAATAATAAGCAGACACACCACTAGTATTTCCATACACAAAAGCAACATCTTCATTAGAAATAAGCTCACTATAATTTTCTAACAATCTTTGTGCATAATCATCAATCCTATTAGAAGAAAGACTATTAATCACCCCATAATCAAGAACGCGTTTAGTCTCAAATCCTATTTCATCAGCAAGGTCAAAAAATGCTTCTGGCTCCTCACGAGTAACGCCTTTATTAGAAATTCTAACTAAACTTAACATTATCCCTACAATTATTATTGTTGCCATCAAAAACACTTGTCCTTTTCGCCCCATCACCATCAAAACAAATAGCTTTGAAAGTTTTTAAACATTCTATTATGGAATATTTTCAAACCCATATTTTTAAAAGCGTAGGCGGGGAGTTTGCTCGACGTCAAAAACTTGTTTGACCTTCTACCATCCTCAGTACTGCACTCCTGCAAGCACCGAAGCTTCTGATTAGGGCTGCTCCGATCAAGGCCTGACCCATTTCACAGGAGCACGGTCGAACAGGACAATACCTCAACGTCCGGTAAAAGACAGGCATTTGTTCGTTTCACGTACTCCTTTAAGTTCACTTGAAGCCCGCGGGTGTAACAGCACAGGGCTAACGTGCCAACTCGCCTACGATAATTCGGCGTTTTAAAGGTTTTTAAGATTATCTATTTCTAAAAATTAATCTTCAGAAATCTCTTCTTTTATCTTCATCATATCTTTGCTTAGATATACTCTTTCATCTTTTGATTTAGAAATTTTGCGTTTTGAAAGAAAAAGCAAAAAAAGCAATACCACAGAAGAAACGCCAGTATTCATCAATAAAATTTGCATAATTTCAACCATGAGTTCCTAAAACTTTAAGGAGCTATATAAAGATTGTTACAAAATAAATTTAAAAGTCACATCTCTTTCAAAACAGGAATTCCAAGTAATTTCAGAGCATTTCCAAGCACTTGAATAAAACAACTAACAAGACAAAGTCTAAACCTCTCCTCAGCACTTCCCAAGACAGGGCATGAATGATAAAACTCATTGAATGTCTGGGCAAGATTATAGGAATAATGTGCAATCCCAGACGGACTCAAAAATTTTGAAGCTTCAACAACCAAATCTGGAAAACGAGATAATTCATTAATTAATGTGCGTTCATTAATATTTATAGAATCTATCTTTATTTTAGCAGATGCTTTATATTTAGCCTTGTCAAGAATGCTATTAGCCCTAGCATAACTATACAACAAATAAGGTCCGGTATCTCCTTCAAATTTAATTGACTCTTCTTTATTAAAAATTATAACTTTATTTGTATCTTGTTTAAGCATAGAATACTTAATAGCAGAAACAGCAATAGCTAACGCTCTAGCGTTCAATTCTTTTTCATCTATATTATCTCGTTTTAAAATTTCTTCTTTAGCAGCTTGAACAAGTTCATTTCTAAAATCCGCATAAAGAATATTCTTTCCAGTTCTAGAAGACATCTTTCCTTCAGGCAATCTAACCGATTCAAAACCGAGATGATTATATTTCTCCCAATTCTTGAAGTTCATAAGCTCAAGAGTTTTTTGTAGTTGTTTAAAATGAAGATTTTGTTCAGCAGCAGTAATCACAAGAGATTCACCCATCTTATAATTAAGAAACTTATTCCTTGCAAGCTCAAGGTCTTTAGCAGAATACAAAACTGTTCTATCATTGCGCAATAAAACCCATACCCCAAGATTGTATTTCTTTAAATCCATTATTGTTGCGCCGTCTGAAATAATAGCCAACCCATTTTTAACAAGTTCATTTGCAATTTTCTTTCCAGCAGATTCAGTTTGACTTTCGAAGAAATGTTTATTAAATTTGACATCTAAATCTTTGTAAATAGGTTTCCAGGCAGAAATAGATTTAGAACGAGTATCTTTCCACAACTTAATCAATTTAGAGTCTTTTTTCTCATCCAGTTTTTTATTTATTTCAGCAACTTCCATTTCCCCACTTTCATTGTCTTTGAGTTTCTGTACTGCTTCAACATAAATATTGGCAAACCACGATTCATCATCTCGGATTTCTTCTCCTTTATGAAATTTCAAATAAGCCCATAACCATTTAGCTATATGCATTCCAGTATCTCCAGAATAATTTACCCTAGTTACTTTATATCCGGAAAATTCCCTAATTCTTGCTATGCTCTCCCCAAGACTTGTTCCTCTAATATGCCCAACATGAAATGCTTTATGAGTATTCGGCTGAGAAAATTCAATCATAAATTTCTTCCCCTTCCCAACATCGCTAGAACCATATTTATCTTTCATCTTAATTATTTTTTGCAAAATATCAGAAGCATTTTTCTTGGAATCTAAAAAGAAATTAACATATGGTCCAACAGCCTCTACTTTTTCAAACTCTTTAGACTTTATTTTAGAAGCAATCTCGCGAGCAATCTCAACTGGATTCTTCTTTAACTTTTTAGATAAAACAAAACAAGGAAAAGAGTAATCTCCATGACTAGATTCTTTAGGAATTTCAATTAAATCAGTAATAGACTTCTCATCCAGCCCAGTAACCTTCAATGCAGATATTACTTCAGATTTCATCTACTCACCAAGACAATCACGATATTTAAACAATTTACGATATTTCAGAACAAGATTTAACTTAGATGAATGAGTTTCGACATTTAACTCGCCATTTTTATTAGCTTCTTTAATTGCAGAACACAAACCTAACTCTCCTATACGAGTAATATATCCTTCAGGCAACGAAATAGAAACGTCTTTTTTATCAGACAACTTACTAACTAATTTAACCCCTCCATTACTTATCTCATAATTATTTTTTCCAATTATTACCTCCACAGAAGCACTTTTAGGTAATAATTTCATCACAGGATGCGCCTCTAAATAACTTGGAAAAGATTCAACACTAACCACTAAGCCCGTAGCTTCACCCAATCTAGTATTTGACGAATCCATAAACAAAACTATTCCAAGCAATAAAGCCAAAGCCACAAACACGCTAATAGTTATCAACTTAGTAGACATATAGTTTAAAAAACACCAGGGTTTTTATGCCTTGTGCTTTATGCCTGCATAGCTCAGTTGGTAGAGTACCACACTCGTAATGTGGGGGTCGAGGGTTCAATCCCCTCTGCAGGCTTTTCATACTCTGCAGTGAGTCTGCGATCTCACTACTTCACAGCGAATATCCGAGCCTGTGAGGATGGCTGAGCAAGAAAGTAGTGAGAATATGTTGACCGTAAGCGAGGAAGGTCGAACAAGAGAGTATGAAAATAAATCCTAATTAGAAAGCGTAAGCATCTTCTTAGACTGCTCACTAACCACTCCGCTTCCAGAACAGTATAAAATCATATTAATAGGTACAGACTCTCCAGAATCTTGATTCACTTTAAACTCAACTAATAAAGCAATTATAGGATAATCGTGTTTAATTATCTTAAATGTAGAAAGGTCCATACTCAACAATTTTCCTGAAAGAAAACCTGAGTAAGTATCATCAAATTCTTTAGCCTCTTCATCATTATTTATCTCTTTAGTCAGAGTAAGAGAAAAATCAATCTCATCATATTTGCTTTCTCCAATTTTAGAATATTTATCAAATTCAGACTCACATCTTTCAGCAGGCGTTAACTCCACAGAACTAGAATCAGTATCAGAAACGTCAACGTATTCAGAATCAACAACTCTCTCAGCAATCGAATCAACGGCAGAATCTCCCTTAATAGACTCAATTCGGGCATTAAAAGTAGAAGGACCAATACCAACAATATAAACAAGCATCCCAATTACAATACCCGCTAAAATATAATTGACAAATTTTAACTCTCTTTTCATACAATTCAATATTAAATATAGTTTTTATACTCTTCTAAAATATTAAAAATTATTTCTAATCAGTTTTTATATTTCCAAAAACTTCCTGTTCAGGATAAGCAACAATTCCACTTTCAGTTATCTGCATTGCAACAATCTTTTCTTCATGTCTCTCTCCCCTAACTTTAAGAATCTCAGAAGCTCTTTCCTTAACACTGCCATTCCTCACATAATATAAAACTATTACCGAATCAGCAAGAAATTCCTCGATGCCACTTCGCGAGTATTTGCTCAAAGACTGTTCAGTTTCAGTTGTAAAAATCGAAGTAGCATTCATCTTGGAGAATAAATCAAAAAGCTGTTCAACATAAAGCCTATACGAAAAAGTAGAATTATTAAACGCAGAAGATATTGAGGATAAAGAATCCATTATTATTAAATCAGGATCAAACCCTTGTGGAATTATTATTTTCTTTAAATCAAGTATATCTCCATTCTTCAAAAACTTAGACTTAGACATTTGATTAACCATATCCTCAATGCGCTTAGCCAAATCAATCGAAGAACTCTTTATTAATTTAAGAGTACCCTCTTTAATATATTTATCACAATCCCATCCAAACTTTCTCATATGGCTCAAGAGCCGAGATTCATTTTCTTCAAAACTAATATATAAGCACTTTTTTCCCCTAGAAGCCTGATAAAAAGCAGTCTGTAGGCAGAAAATTGTTTTTCCAGAACCAGCCCCTCCAGAAACAAGCACAGTATGCCCTTTAGGGATACCATTACCCATCAACTTATCAAAACCTGGAACTCCCGTCTTCAAATAAACAGAATCATCAATTTTTCCCTTATTCACCTTAATTTCTCTTTTCATTTTACTCCTTTACAAACATTTCTAAACTTATAAACTTACTCATTATACACTAATAACCTTATCGCACAACTGGGCAATCTCAGCACGAACCTCCTTATTAATTTCCTCATTCAAAGATATTAATATTCCATTTATATTATTAATCCTAATAGTAACTAAAATTCTATGAATAAATTGAGAGAGTTTCCTAGAGTCATTATGAATTAATAGACTTGAAATAGAATCTATAAATAAGAAGCCCTCTTCCTTCTTAAGCTCAGACTTTATTTTCTCCAAAGATATCAAAATTTCCATCAATGAATCGTAACTTCGCACATGTCTTATAGATTTAGTATCTTTAACATCGATTCCCTGTGACTTACATACAGTACATATAATAAAGACTTTTTTCGTATCGATTTTTTTCTCTTCATATAGCTCAAGTAGCTTGTTACACGGGCGGGAAGCAGAAACAATTAAAGCATCCAATCCCTGATCTGTAAGTATCTTCACAGATTCTAACCCCAAATCCAATGAATTCTTAGTTAAAGTCTCAAGCATCACTATCCAGTTTTTTGGAAGCTTACCTAACTGCCCTTTAATTTTTTTAAAAATATCACTATTCATCATTTACCCCCATCAATTTCTATAACCTTATCCACTTTCAAAATTATATCTTTGATAAAGCTTTTTTGAGCTAAATCTTTTGCAACATTTACAACAACTCCTTCAATTTCATCATTTTGAAGCACTCTTTTCAAGAACTCAGCAAATCTAAGCGTCTCCGACAAAGGTTGATACAATGCCAATGTAGTTATTGAATCCATGAAAAGAAATTTATTCTTATTTTTAATTTTTGGAATGCTTTTATATATTGCCCTTATCAATTCATCAATTTTAAGCTCCTTAGAAATATAGATACATTTTTCTGTTTCTTTTTCTTTTAAGTCTGCCTGAGAAGACGCCCCATCTATAAAAGATAGTTTACCTACATCAATATGTTGTTCTTTTAACAATTCTATCAAATTCTGATATGGCCTATTGAGTGAAATATGAAGCCCTGAAAAACCCCTTCCTATTAAAGTTTTCAACGTATTAACATTAATCTCAAAATATTTTTCTTCAGGAATTTCAAGTAATACAATCCATTTACCTTTTTGTTTAGAAATATAACTTTCCAACTGCTCCTTAACTCCACCATCTTTTTTTCCAGACTTCATTAAACACTTCAAGAGAATTACATATTTAAAACTATTCTTCCGGATTACTCATATTTCTCATCGATTTATAAAATCCAAACAGCAAACAAACAAAAGCAGATAATGCAATCACTTGCTCAACTCTTTCAAAAATGGACTCAGACAATGAAATTATACCCCACGACTCTCCCAACAATTCCCATAAATGATAAAGTGAATACAAAGCCAAAAACAATGTAAATGGCGTAGTAATGATGCTAATCACTTTACTATATCTTTCTCTAACTTTATACATATACATTGAAACAATTCCAGCTAAAACAAATGCAATAAAATGAACAAATCCTATTTTATCTAAAAAGCTTCCCTCAAAATTAGAAACAAGCCAACTAGATAATGAAACCGCACTCGAAAAAATAATCAAAATAAACAAAACTGAGAAAATCATCCAGAACACAAGCTTTCTTTTAGACTCTACGCTTTTGCCGTCCTTAGCCAAGCTCACGAGCGCCTTCCCCCCTATAAAGAAGAGAATCATAGACAAATAGAAAAGCGAATGCCAACCTATATCTTTCATAACATCACTAATAACCATAATCTTCAAATCAGCCAACATATAAAACAGTCTAGTCAATCCTATGGTAATTGTACCGCCCAAAAAATAAATCCATACTTTCTGTAAAGAACCTTCAGTATATTTACGTATAATTATTAACAAGATTATAGCAGAAAGGACAACAGCAAATAAATTAACATAATCCAATGCAAGAAGTAATCCTCCTTCATATTCCTCTCCTCCTTCAACAGAATATCCTGTAAATTTAGGAACAAACAGTAATACTGCCAAAGCTAAAGCCAAAAACCCTAAAATTAATGCAACATCCAACTTTTTCATGTTACCCATATTAATAAATATTAGAGTGAAGACCTCTTTATAAATTCTTTCTTTAGTACTTTATTAATGTCCATCTTTTCAACTTTTCTAGCGCTTCCAGACATTATACTTTCATAACCTTCAAAACCCTCACCAACAACAATTCCTTTATCGGTGATAGTATACTCCTTAAGACTTTTACTATGATCGTCTCCTCTGGTTTTCAAAACATTAATGGCAGATTTAATGCTTCCACCAACCTCAACATATTTCAATAAAATTATATTATCTGTCATAGTAGAAAGATTTGATTCAGTAAGTTTCTCAACGCCAAGTAAACTAGCCGTTGCTGCAGTAAAAATAGTTGTAACAGCCTTTGATTTCAAATAAGCATTTAATCTCATAACAAAATACCTAAACTGATCTTCCTCAAAAGAATTCCCTATTGAAGATAAAGAGTCCACAACACATCTTTTTATTTTAAATTTATCAATTAATTCTTTTATATCTAATAAATGTTCTTCTATATATTTTTCACTTGGATAAGCAGAAATAATCTTAAGCAAACCATTCTTTTCATATTTTTCCATATCCATTCCAAGAGCCTGCGCATTTCTCAACACTTGCTCTTTGCTTTCTTCAAATCCTGCAAGAAGACACGGTTCTCCTTTCATCAATCCATCATATAAGAAATGAAGACTCATAACGCTCTTTCCACATCCAGTAGAACCTGCTAATATTGTTGTACTTCCAACATAAAGTCCTCCTTTAGACATTTCATCAACTCCTTTAATTCCAGTAGAAACTTTTACTTTTCCAGAACTATGAGTTAATGGCACTCTTAATTGGGGAAATAATTTTATGCCCTCTCTTGATATTCTAAAAGTATTCAAACCAGGATAATAACTGACTCCTCTCATCTTAGCAATTTCTAAAGTTCTAACGCTCTGAAATTTTTGCTCCACTTGTCTCATCACAATTATTCCATCAGATATGAATTCTTCAACTCCATAAGCCGAGTATTTATCATTAGAAACTTCACTTGTAAGAATAGTGGTGCATCCCAATGTTGCAAGCATAGTACCTAAATCAAAAATAAATTTTCTTATTTTAGATGGTTCCCCAAGAGCATATGTTATTGCAGTTATTGAATCAAGCACCAATCTCTGAGCGTTACATTTTCTAACTTCCTCTTCAATTAATCTTAAAAAATCTTTTTCCAGAAAGTCACTCTTACCAAATTCTTTCCTAACATCAATAATTTTCAATTTTTCATCCTCAACAACTCTTCGGTCATAAAATTTCATTCCTTCTAAATTTAGTAAAGTCTTAAAAAGAGGTTCTGTAAAAGTAATATATATTCCATTTTCATCATATTTATTCACTCCATTAAACAACCATTCAAATGAAAAAATAGTTTTTCCTGTTCCTGAATTTCCGGGCACGAGTATAACTGCCCCTTTAGGAAAACCACCGCCCAAAAGTTCATCAAATTCTTTTATTCCTGTCAGGCTTATAATTTTTTCAGATTCAACATTTTTAGCAACTACACTTTTTTTCACTTTTCCAATCACCTTCTGCTTTTTCATAATAAGACAATAAGCAAAACATTATTTAAACATTGGCTTCAACTTAAACTTCAAATATCAGAATTTATAACTTTAATATTAAATGCAGTTTTTATAGATTCCTAAAAATATTCAAATTTACAAGTCAAGCCTTAAATACTCCAATTTTACAGTAAATTCATGACAACAACGCATATAGGCAGTTTAACTCATATATCAGAAACTAAAATTGCAAGACTAGCAGAGCAACAAGATCACACAGAAAATTTAGAAATTTTAACAGATGAAAATCTACAAATAGAACTTTCAGTCAAAGAATCAAGAGAACTCAAGGTCTTAGCAGGGATAGGAGTATTCTCAGCTTATGCTGGCGCAATAGCCGGAGCAACAACAGGTTATTTATCTTCAGAAAATCCATTCTATTCTTATCCCCTCGCCATAACAGGAGGAATAGTAGGTCCAGCCATAACTACATTAGTTCTTATTGGTGGAATGCATATCAAGAACAATATTGCAAGAATCCTTAAATAGTCCTAGCAATCAAAAACAAAATGGATAAAGATAACAATGAGCTACATTTAGCAGTGATTGCAGGAGCAACAAGCGCTCTAGAGCATCTAAAAAAGAACAAAAAGGCATCTCATGATGATGCTTTAAAACATGTAATAAACAATGCAGACGAGATCATAGAAAGAATAGATTTCTCAGATTAAATAAGAAAATAATAATAAGGCAAATTAAAGATTACTTAGCTTTTACAAGGCCCCAATTTTTTCGATTATAAATTGTTAGTGCAACGAGTCCAACAACAACTAAGAATATTCCAATTCCAAGAGCGCCTTTCTTTCCAAATAATCCAACGACTGCTCCAGTTATTCCAGAAAACTCATCAGAGCTTGAATCTTCACTATTGCTATCACTATTACTTTGATTTCCAGTTCCAGGAGTTGTGCTTAAAGGAGTCAATGGTAAACCAGTTCCTGCTCTTCTTCTGCCATTGCCTTCATTAGAGTTACCCAGATTTACACTAGGGACAACAATTTGATTTATTTTGAAAGCAACACTATTAGACGTCCAAGACTGACCATCATTACTTGTGCATGTGACTTGCCAACTATGATCTCCAGGAGCAAGAGAACCTCTAGCATTTCCAATGCCAGTAGCCCGGTCAAAATCAACATCTAAATCCATATCATTCACAGTTACAAAGCATGAATCAAGATAATTTCCATCATGAAAATCATATGCTGTAGCAACAAAATTAAACGTAACCTCTAAAATATTAGTTGTTTCAAGAGCAGTATTGCTATTAGGCGAAACAAGATTAAATTGAACAGAAGGATCGTTAGGAGCTATTTGCATAGGATTTTGACTTCCAACAAGGATTCCACCTTGATTCTGATTCCCACTAGGATTAACTCCTTCTATAGGCATTTCAGAAACAACTTGTTCAGCAGCGCTGACAAAAGACAAAGCAAAAGCTAATGTTAAAAACATAACCCAAACTAGTTTAGTATTCATAAAAGTAGTGACATTTCACCCTTTTTAAACCTTTCAATAACTTCGAATACGTTCGAATTTTAAAGTATATTTTCTCTTTTATCTATTGAAACTCTTTCCACCTGTTTACAAATTAACTGAGGTAAATGAGTACACCATAACTTCGCACAAAAGTCCTTAATCTTCTTTTTTATCGTAACACTTAGACCATAATTTCTTCAAATCTTTATCGACTTTTTTAAATCTCCAAGGTATGTTAAAATAACTTAGCGTTTCAATGCCTATAAAATCTAA
>JAGVXB010000009.1:21626-30745 GCA_018303995.1 Candidatus Pacearchaeota archaeon | reverse complement strand
CTTAAGATACAGACTTCTTAAACTAGAAAACCAATTAGCTGAAAAAAACGAATTACACTAACAAACACAAATCTAAAAAAACTAAAATAAAAAAAGAGACACAATGAAAGGAATAATATTTAACTTTAAAGCACTGAGAGAATACTCTGAAGGAATAAGAGTATGTAGGGGATATCTAGAAGACTATAACTATCATTCAGCTTTAGAAGGATGCAATTATCTCAGAATAATATTAGAGCAAGAAAATAGATTTGAAAAAGACGCAAAACAAGTAATTAGGCAAAAAATAGAACGTTTAGAATTAAAAGCCACTGATTTTATACTAAAAAGCAACTCAACAAATAACAATCCCACGCCTCCCTACAACGGCGCAAGTTAGTTTTAAATATCTAAGTTTCATAAACAATCCATGAAAAAGGCATTTTGGTGGGGAATTAGTTTCATTGCAATAATATTGTTAATTTGGTATTTAATGTCAAAACCAAGTCCATACGATGACTTTGCTCAGTGCCTTACAGATAAAGGAGTAAAAATGTACGGCGCATATTGGTGCCCCCATTGCCAAGAACAAAAGAAACTATTCGGCTCAAGTTGGGATAAAGTGACTTATATAGAATGTGCAATTCGAGGCTCAAACGAACCAACAACAGAATGTATAATTGCTGGAATAAAATCATATCCCACATGGGAATTCGCGGACGGAAACCAAGTTTCTGCTGTACTCTCATTACAGCAATTGAGTTCTTTCACAAGTTGCGATTTGCCGGCTGAAGAATAAACAATAAGTAATTTTATATAACCAATAAATTCTAAAGTATTAAGGGCCTATGGTTCAATGGTAGAATTTTCGAATGGCATTCGAAAGGTTCGAGTTCGATTCTCGATGGGTCCATATAAGAGAATCGAACGAGAAGAGTTCGATTCCCTTCAATCTTGTAAAAGTTGAAGGGACAGAAATGACTTGTTCATGTCAAAGTATATCTGAAGAACACTTTGAGCATCCCAAAGTCCTTACAAGATTATAAGAAGGACTTTTTGATTTCTAGTATCGATGGGTCCATTTCACATTCCGCAGCGAGTCTCCGAGCCTGTTGAGGAGAATCGAGCAAGAGAGGAGTGAGAATGAGTCTTTCTTCAGCATTTACTCACAAAGAGTCTACGAACATATGAAATTAATTCTCCGTCGTCTCTGCAGCAAAATGCGTTTTATTCGATAGAGTATGCTGACGCTTCCCATCATGCTCAAAAGAAACGCTAGCAGCAGGCAATTCAAAACTACCGACAATATTTATTTTAGAATAAATAATATATGAGAAAACGCGCTCTTCACCAGCATTCAATTGATTAATATCCCATTCAATCTTACGAGAATGTTCATCGATTCTATGAGGAGGTATACCAAACTTATTAAACAACTTAGCATGCCCGGGAATTCTATCTGAAATAACTATATTCTTTAAATTACTACGAGCTTTAACCCTAAGATTAATCTTAAGTGCAAATTCCCCTCCGCGAGTTCTTACAAAAGAAACACCCTTATGAACAGATAATTTACCAGTTGCTAAAAAGCTGACGAAGAAACCAACTATAACGACGAGTAAAATGATTATGAAGGGGAAGGTGTAATTTGTCGTTACATTCACTGTGTAAGACTCTCCGACCCCTATTTCTTTTTCCCAGGAATAATCTACAAAAACGCCACTACGTTGAATAACGGGCTTGTCAGAATATATTGTGAATAACCTTGTTAAAATATTCTTGCGAATACTAATTTTAGCAAGAGCAGGAACATTCCCTTCATTTGTTTTCCTTATTTCGGTTTTCTTAACAATAAATCCTTCAGTATTCTCAAAAACAGAAATCCCGCTTGCCTCAAGGTATTGTAAAATCAAAGCGCTTGAGGATTTTTTATTATTAAGTTCATATATAATTTCAACATCATACTCTCCAGCAGAAACCCTATCTTCAAGAATTATAGGAATATCTAAAACTTTAGATTCTTTCTTGCCTAAATCAAACGTCTTAGAAAACTCAAAAAAATCAGATTTAGTTATAATCTTTAAATTTTTAATATTAATATCTTCCTTATTTATCACAGTTAATTTAGTCTTAGTAGCATTCAAAGGAATATCTTCTATAGAAACAGAAACAGCATCTTTGACATCGAGTATTTTAATGGCAAGAGTATCTTTGAAAAAACCAGTTTTCTTTCCCTTTATCTGGTATTCAAATGCATAAATTCCTCTTTTATCACGAAGAATTTCTTTAAACGGAACAGCAGAAATCTCAAGAGTTATTGTCTCGCCTCGTTTTATCGCAAAAAACTCTTTAGGATACATCCCAATACTAACTAATGAGTATATCTGAAATTCATCATCCACACTTTCAAGATTAGTAATATTAAGCTTAAAAGTAGCATTTGTTTTATCAAGTTCAGTAATTATGACCTCATTTTTTTCCAAAACCTTAACATCTAAATTTGCAGCACTAACAACTGAGAACATAAAAAAAATAATAATCAAGCTATAAAATTTAAATCCCATCAAACCAAAGATAAAGATTTCTATTTAAACATTATTGTGAATCAATGTCTCTTTAATATGCTCAATTTTGTTGATTAATTTACATCAAAAAAGGAATTAGGTAGATAGAAAATTAAGTACGAGAAGCCACATAGCCAACAGAATTTGCCTATAGAACAATTTGCTTCTTCCCAGTCAACTCTAAAAATGCTTTGACTTCTTCCTTAAAGTCTTGAACGTCCTTCTCGACTTTCTCTTCCATTTGAACAGTTCTTCCAGGAATTACATATTTATTATATATTTCCCTAAAAAATTTAGTAGTCCCTGAAACATTCCACTGATTAGCAAAATCTTTCACAAGAGTTCCTTTAATCTCTATACCTAACTCCACAAATTTATTCATTTTCTTTTTCTTCCCGTCAACTTCAACTTCGACATCCTCCATTCCAAATATACGCCACTTGAACTCAATTTCTACTTTAAAATAATCAGTTATCTTCTTAGAAGCCTTCCAAACAATCTCAAGGTCCTTAGCATTACCTTTAACTTTTTCAGTATAAGTATCTTCAATAATCTTATAACCTTCTCCCTTAACCCAATCAAAAGCATAAGAATAAAGATCGTTAAACTTAGCATAGCCAACAAATTTAACTTTCTCCTTAAGAATTACATCTTTTTCAGCCATGCTCTTTGTAAAAGCAGATAAACTTTATATATAAACTTTGCCAAATAAGAGACATGCATCAAACAATCATAATTGAACACCTCGAGCCTGAAATATGGCCTTGGTGTAAAATAGAGTACGAAAGCATAAGTAAAATAGTTCCAAAAGAAAATCTATGGTTTACAAACATCGTACAAGAAAACAGTAGTCTAGAAAGCCTAGGCAAAGTATCAAAACAATCTGTAATAAATCTAAATCTAAAAAATGCCTGCATTCTTGACCCAGACGCTCCAAAAACTCTAACCCCTAAAGAAGCAGAATCTTTCGAATATTTTATCATAGGTGGAATCTTAGGAAATTACCCTCCAAAAAAGAGAACAAAAGTCGAACTAACTAACAAACTAAAAAACGCAGAAGTAAGAAATCTAGGAAAAAAACAATTTAGCACAGATAACGCCGTTTATGTTCTAAAAGAAATAATAAACGGCAAAGAGCTAAAAAACATAAAGTTTCAAAACAAATTAACAATAAAGATAAACGAAATAGAATCAATAGACCTACCGTATTATTATCCGCTAGTAAACGGAAAGCCAAGAATAAGTGAAAAACTCCTAACTTACATTAAAAACAAAAAAGACTTCTAAGCACAAGAACGACAAATAACCTGCCTTCCCACAGAGTCAGTCATCATAAACCGCTTATTCTTAAAAGCCTTGCATTTAACACAAACTCGACCACATTGCTTACAAATAAACCTATTAGTAACAGAACACTTCTGACGCAAACAAGTTTCGCAAGAAATCTTTCCACACTCTTCGCATTTAACACCGCACTGTCTGCAAACCAAATGATTACCATTACATAATATTATTTCAGAAAGAGGAGTCTTACAAATATCACAAGTTGGAGGAATCATCTTCTTATTTAATGGGTCAAATTGAATTATAACTAAACGAGTAACATTATCTGACTTAAAAAAAGCTTCAACCGAGTATAGTGGATAAAGCATAACTGCAGTAGTTATTAGCTTAGTATTCAATCGCAAAGAATGTTTTTTCTGCTCATTTTGAACAAATAGTTCTTTTTCATTAACAAATTGTTGTTTCTGCGCATTCAAAACGGCAGGGTCTTTCTGAGACTTAGAATTAGAGCTATTTATTTTAGAAAGCTGTTCATCTATCTCTTTAACTCTCTGCTCATAATAAGAATTAACACGAGCAATCTCTTTAGAAAGGCTATCTTCAAGAACAGAAGCTATAATCGACGTCCTTTTATTAATTGCTTCCTTAATATGCTCTTTAGCGATAGAATAATAATCTCTAAGCTGAGTCATATCCATATCCTTCTTATTCAAATTAGAAGTCGTAAATTCAGACAAATCTGGATTTATTACGATACCTTTATCCACAAAAACATCATTAACAAATCTCTCCTCTTCATTTTGAAACTTATATGTTGTTTGAAATGTAAACTTAAACAAGAAATTCTGATTAATCGAAGCAGTAGCTTTAGATATAATACAATTATGTATTTCAAAATTCTTTTTAATAAATGAATCAATCTGAATTGGATAATTCAAAGCTAGTAAAACAGAATCTCCTACATTATCTAAATAAGCCCTCATCATCTTTAATAAATAGCTTTCAGGAGTTATGAGCTCAGCATCCATAGCAGCTAAAGACTTATCGAAAACAAGTTTGTAAGGCTCATTCTTTCCATAAAATTTCTGAAATTTCAAAGGCACTGAAGTAACTTCAATATAATCTCTGCATTCGTATACATTAGCTCCAAGTTCTTTGAAAAATTGGATGCTGAATAACCTAAGCGGATCATTACTTTCCATCTAATACCTCCGCACTTGCCTTTTTAGCTTCAGTATAATCTTTAACACCACTTTCAATCATCTTACTTATTGCTTCAACATCTTGTGCAAATATCTCAAGATTATTTTTAGAATCTATAAATGAATCCATAAGCATCTCCTCTATTTTACTAAGTCCAGCCTTACCATTTCCGTCAATTCCTAAATTAAACAATATGGTAGGTAACTCTCCTATTACAAGACCAATGCAACACATCTTATTTATTATCAAGTCTACAACATGTTCTTCCATTGTATCTTTCGTAGCCAAACTGTAAATATACATATCGCGAGTCTGACCAATTCTATCTAAGCGCCCAATTCTTTGTTCAACAGACATAGGATTCCAAGGCAAGTCATAATTTATTAAAACATTACAAAATTGAAAATTTAATCCTTCTGCTCCAGTTTCAGTGCTAATCATAATCTGCGCATTATTCTTAAAGTTAAAAATCCTTTCAGTCTTCTCTTCACGAGAAAGCCCTCCGACAAATTCAACAATCTTTAAGTTATAAGGAATAAGCTTCTCCACTATATATTTTAGAGTAGTAGGATGTTTAGTATAAAGCAAAATTTTAGCATTAGAATCTTGTTTCAAAGTCTTATCTACAATCTCAATTAATTTTTCTATTTTAGAATCTTTTTTCAGAACACTATAAGCATCTATAATCTCTTGAGCCAACTGACGCGTCTCAGAATGATACTTCTCGCCTTCAGCAATCTTAGTAAGAGACTCTACAGCAGACCTAGAAGAACTAGTCACTTTAGGAAGAATCGCATAAATAATTAGTTTACCTCGCAATTCATCCCCATTAGCTGCAAAATATTTAGTCTTCAATAAATCGCAAATAGAATCATAAATCTTTTTCTCTTCAGCAGTCAAATGTACAACTTCTATTTTAGGAATTCTTTTCTTATATTCTATTCCCGTCTCTTCACGCCTGCGTCTAAGCATCACTTCTTGCAATCTCCTTCTAAGCTCCAGAGGATTTAAAGGACGCCTCTTATTTCCCCTAAATAAAAATTTCTCTCTAAATTCTTGTATAGTTCCCAAATGTCCTCGCCTAAGTAAATGTAATAAATTATATAATTCAATCAAATCATTCTGAAAGGGCGTAGCAGTAAGCAACAAAAACCTTTTTTTCTGCATTCTATCGACGAATCTCCACCTAGTAGTACTACGCTGTTTCATCTTATGAGCTTCATCAACGACAAGTAAATCCCAAGCAATATCATGGGCTTTAGAATGTCTAAATCTTCCAAGTTCCTTATCAAAAGTCTTAACCTTATCTACCGAAGCAATAACCAAGTCACTAGAATCCCAATCCGACTCATTTTCAATAATATTAAATTTAATATTAAACTTCTCATCAAGTTCAGCAACCCACTGATCAACAAGAGACGGCGGAGTAAGTATCAAAACCTTTGAAACAAAACCTCTAACAAGGCACTCTTTTATAACCATTCCAGTAGTTATTGTCTTCCCCAGACCTACTTCATCAGCAAGAAGCGCAGAACCATTCATCTCTCGCAAAATATGTAAAGCCCCCTCAGTCTGATGTTTCAGTTTATAAGTCAAATTATCTTTAATCATATCATAAGAAACTAACTCGTTAAGCTCAGTATTTTTCTCAAGATTAATCGCATCGACCTTCAATCGAGCAACATCAGCCGAGCCAAATTTTTTCTGTTCAACCTTTTCCAAAATAATCAAATCATCATCAGAAAAAGACTCATCTATGATTATAGCCACATACACCTCGAACAAGTTCTCAGAATTCTCAGTTTTTAAGAATACGTATAGTAAAGAGGTAAATTGTCTCAGAGTAATAAACTCTCAATCAAAGTCAAAAACTCCTTCGCCCTATCAAGAGATGTTTTAGCCTTAGACATTTTAATATCTTCAGTTGTCTCATATTGAAATGTAGCTCTTTTTTCCTTCTCAGATTCATAATTTTTAAGATAATTGTCGCTTATAGACAAAGCTTCCTCCTTTCCTAATTCATATTCAGCGAGTATATGATTCTTTATTTTGTGTCTAGCCTGAACAATTAAAGCCTCATTAACAACTTGATGAACTATCTCTTCTCCAGATTTATACCCTAACTTGTAAAGATATGCTCTTGCCATATAAAACATAGAGTAATAGCTAGTTACCACAACCCAAAGCGAAGAAACTTTATCTTGAAATAATTTATCTGCAACAGCAAGACTTTCCCTAGCATTTCGCAGATATGTCTCATAAATTATACTTTGAAATTGAGTGACCTTCTTAATCTTGCCTTCATCAAGATAATGTTTAAAATTATTTTCTGCCTGTTTTATTCTCTTTTCATCCATTTTGCTATTAGATTATAATAATTCTCTACGCCATATAAAATAATATTTTTATTAACAATCTCATTTCCCAAATTATTCTGCTTTTTTTCAATCATAGAATTAAATTGAGCAGTCGTAAAATCATGTATTTCCAAAGGCAAAGCCAAAAGTCTTAATTTTTCAAGAAGTATTTTCAATTTTTCATTATTATCGCATATAACACAAATATCGATATCAGAACCATTGGTATTTGTTCTCTTAACATAAGAACCAAAAACCAACACAATCAAAAAAGGATAATTAATCTCTTCAATATAATTTTTCACAATTTTAAATTTAGGATTCTTCAATAAAAATTCTTCAGTCCTTCTCTTCTCAACATTACATATTTCATTATTCGCTACAAGGTTTATCCTTATAGGATTAGTATTTCCAAGGCGTTCTTTTATAATAATTCCATGTGACTGAAGTTCATTTACTAAGTTATGAGTATTCTTATAATCAACAATAATCGCTCTAGACACTTGATTTATAGAAACAGGACTCTTATTTTCAATTAAATATTTCAACAATTTCTCTCTAGGTCCAATCTTAATTCCACTAATCTTAATTTTTACCATAATATTATGGTATTTCTACCATATTTAAATATTTCTAATCAGAACTCATTCTAATATTTTAAGACTCCTACAATGAGTTATCTTTAGCCATACAGGTGTTCCATCATCTAAAGTGCAATCTATCTCAAGCTCTCCAGGTTGTTGAGGACGAAGACCTTGTATTCTACTCACTACAGTCCTATTAGTATTCGGCATTGAAGATTTCTGTACCATCCCGGCCCCATACTCTGGAGAAACTTTTAACTCATAACCTCTGCGCAAAACAAATCTAACTCTGTCCCCAAAATCTATGCCATATCCGACCCTCTGATATAAATCTAAAGTAGTTAACATCTTACTTCCCTAAACCAATAAACTTCTTCCCATGCATAAACGGAAGTAAAACATCTGGAACTTTAACGCTCCCGTCTTTCTGCTGATAATTCTCTAAAATTGCAACCATTGCGCGAGAAGTAGCAATCGCAGTATTATTCAATGTATGAGGCACATACTTCTCGCCCTTACCAGAATCAACTCGTATCTTAAGTTTACGAGCCTGACAGTCAGTTAAGTTAGAACAAGAACCAACTTCAAAATAAGCTTTCTTGCGAGGCGACCACGCTTCAATATCTACTTGAATATGTTTTAAATCTCCCAAATCACCAGAACAAATTCCCAGAATCCTAATAGGAATTCCTAACTCTTTAAATATCTCGACAGTAATTCCCTGCATCTCTTCAAAAAATTTCATAGACTCATCTGGACGACAAATAACAACCATCTCTACTTTGTTGAACTGATGATTTCTAAAAAGTCCTTTTTCATCAATTCCATGTGAACCTATCTCTTTTCTAAAACACATCGAGTAGGACGCAAATTTCATAGGCAAATTTTTATCAGGTAAAATAGTATCAATAAATCTTCCAATAAGTGAATGTTCACTCGTCCCAATTAGATACAAATCTTCATCTTCTATTTTGTATATCTGATTCTTCATATCATTCAAGTCTGTAACATTTCTAACAACATCTCCCCTAAGCATTAATGGAGTTTCAACATACAAAAATCCTTTAGAAACCATTTTATCAATAACAAATCTAATCAATGCTTGGTTAAGCAAAGCTAAATCTCCTTGTAAATAATAAAACCCATTT
>JAGVXB010000009.1:0-21619 GCA_018303995.1 Candidatus Pacearchaeota archaeon | reverse complement strand
ACATACAAAAATCCTTTAGAAACCATTTTATCAATAACAAATCTAATCAATGCTTGGTTAAGCAAAGCTAAATCTCCTTGTAAATAATAAAACCCATTTCCTGAAGTGCGCGCAGAAGCATCAAAATCCGCAACACTAAGCGCTTCAGCAATTTCAGCATGTGTCTTTACTTCAAAATCAAATTCCTTAGGTTTTCCAATCTTGCGCATTGAAACATTTTCACTTTCATCTTTTCCAATTGCAACAGAAGAATGCATCAAATTAGGAATCTTGCTCAATAAAACAGAAATCTCTTCTTCAAGAGAATACATTTTTTTCTCTAAACCGTCAATCTTTTCAGGAATCTGTCCAGCTTCTTTAAGCAACTTCTTAGCATCTTTTCCAGCCTTTTTAGCATCGCCTATTTCTTTAGATATCTTATTTCTTTCAGCGCGCAAATTATCTACCTGCCCCTTAAGCTCACGCCATTCTTTATCTTTAGAAAGTGCCTCATCAACCAGTTTAAGCCTATCGGTTTTAAACTTCTTTTTTATATTTTCCTTAACTAATTCAGGATTCTCGCGTAAAACCTTTATGTCAAACATAATTAAGTTAATTTTATGATATATTTAAGTCTAATGTCTTTAAGCCTAAAATATTCGGCACCAATCTAATTAGTAAAGTAGAGATCTCAATTAGTATTAAAAACCCAGTTTAATACTTTTAATAACAATAAATATAGTTACAATCTCAACCAATAACATTAACCCTATCTTTAATAGTTTTTGACTTAATATTGATGTATCAAAATAAAAAAATAAAAGACCTATAATAATAAATGTTAATACCCATGGAAAAAATAGCCCAAAACCAATGAAAAACTTCCTATCCAAATATCCAAAACGAGGAAGAAACATAAGTGAAACAATCCCTAATATTACTCCTGCAAAAAGATGTATTAAAAAATGGATTTTCATAGACTTACCAATCATCAAATAGTCTTTTCTTTAAAAACATTTTGTATAAGAATTTGGGTCGTAGGGCTTTCAAAAATCAACAATTTAATAGATAATATCTTCTAGAACTATAACACCATTCATCTAATACATTCTTTCCTTATTTCTAGGCCTCTGGAAATTACCTCTTTCACTGCCGCGAGAGCCACCAGAACTTCTGCTAGGACTTCCAAATCTTGCTCTTCCAAATGTTCTCTCTCCTCCGGAAGAAGAAGAACGCTCATGACCACCTCTAGAGTCACCACGTCCTCCAAAGCTTCTGCCTCCGCCTCTATCAGTGCGTTCACGAGAACCACTAAAACGCCCTCGACCTCCAAAAGTAAGTCGTCCACGATTATCTCTATCGCTAGATTCTTCCTTAAATCTAACAAAAATTGGCTGAACCTCGGGCATTGGTTCTTGTTTTATAGTAATAGAAGGATCTCTCAATACACTTCTAAAACTATCATAATCTCTCTGTGAAACAATAGTTATAGCAATTCCTTCTTTTCCGGCACGAGCAGTACGTCCGATTCTATGAATATATTCTGTGCTAGTTTTAGGAACATCAAAATTATACACATGAGAAACATTCTTTATATCTAAACCTCTAGCGGCAACATCTGTGCAAACTAAAATCAAAGCCTTGGAAGAATGAAACTCCTCCATTATTCTACTCCTCTTATTCTGTGCAAGTCCTCCATGAATCGCAATAGCATCAATCTTATTTCTTTCTAAATTATGAACTACATAATCTGCATTTCTGCGAGTGTTACAAAATACCATTACAAGACCGCTCTTCTCTTCCTTAAGCAAATGAACAAGAAGAGAGAACTTCAAATTGCTAGGAACATCATAATAAACTTGATGCAACTTACTCGGGTCGACTTGAGATTCAGACTCAACTAAAACGGGCTCATTCATATAATGTTTCGCAATGCGAGAAATATCTGAAGAAATAGTAGCAGAAAACAATAAAGTCTGTCTTTCTTTAGGACATTTATTTATTATAGTCACAACATCATCAATAAAACCCATATCTAACATTCTATCTGCTTCATCTAAAACTAAAAATTTAATCTTGCTCAAATCAAGTGAGTCATTTCTCAAATGATCAAGAATTCTTCCAGGAGTTCCAACAACAATATCTGCACTTCGCAAGTCATGCTTCTGCGGAACTATTGAAACTCCACCGTATATTTCAACAACTTTCAAACCGATGTGTTTGGAATATTTTTCAAGCGTCTTTCCTACTTGTTCAGCAAGTTCACGAGTAGGAGTTAAAACAAGACATTGAATTCCCTGTCCAGCATCCAAGCGTTCAATTATTCCAGCACCAAATGCGAGAGTCTTCCCGCTTCCAGTAGCCGAACTACCTAGAACGTCTTTCCCAGAAAGAACTAGAGGAATAGCTTTTGCCTGAACATCAGTAGGCTCGGTAAAACCAGCGTCAGCTAAAGCTTTCAACATACCGGCACTAAGGCCAAGCTTAGCAAATGATTCTAACATATATAAATCAAAGATTAACCCTTTTTAAAACCAATCATCAGTCAAACAACTCACTCAAACTCTGTCCACTAGTCATTCTATATAACGCATCAGCAAAAAGTGGAGCAAAGGGAATAACTTCTAATTTATCGTGTGATTCCTGATTTAATGTATTACCTATCCAAAACTTATCAAAAGAAGAAACAACTTCTGAAACTCCTTTAGTAAACAATCCGTGAGGCGCATATCCATAAATTCTCCTAGCCCCTAATCTACGAGCAGCTTCACAAGCCTTAACCAGAGTCCCTCCAGAATCTACAATATCATCTATAATCAATATATCTCGCCCACTAACATCTCCTGCGATATGTAAACCATCAATATCTCCATTCTTACTTCTAGTTTTATATCCTATAACAACTTGCTCAACACCTAATCGTTTAGCAAACGACTGTGCACGAGGACCTCCGCCAGCATCAGGACTCATAATAACTAAATTACTCAAATCCCTCTCAAAGAAGGGCTTAATGCACTTAACCGCAGTAGGAAAAGAAGGTAAATTGTCAAAACGCGATTCATAAAATCCGTCAATCGCAGGATTATGTACGTCAAGAGTCAAAACTCCATGTGCATAATCATCGACTGCACGAGCAATGACTTTAGCACTTATAGGGACTCGTGATTCATCCTTTCTATCTTGTCTTGCAAATTTGTGATATGGAAAAACATCTATAATCTGATGAGCGGAAGATTTACTAAGAGCCTCATTAATTAGGCATAAATCTAAAAACCAGACAGCAGGATTTTTATTTGAGTCATGAATAAAATAACAATCTCTTCCCCTTAGGTTAGCTAATATTTTTGGTTTCCTTTCACCATCTCTAAATTCTTTAACTTTTATTCCTCCAAGTTCAAATGCCCTGCTACGCTTAGATAAATCTTCATGAATAGCACGAGCAAAATCATATCCAGGACTTCCAGAATCAGCAAGAATAACGTAACGTGCATCCATAATTCAAAAAAACAAAGAAGCTATAAAAAGATTTAGCAAATGGAGAATAACAATTAAATACAATCAATACGGCTAATAAACATGACAAAAGAGGTATTATCAGGTACAATCCGTATATGCAAAGACCTCAAAACATACGAATACTCAAATAATAAATGGAAAATCTCTAACAAAGAATTTCCAGAAGCACTAAATGTAATTAATCTATTTAAAACACACAATCACTTCAAAGATTTAATAGATCAAAAGAACCCTAAATTCCTCAAAGGCCAGTTATACCAAGACAAAGTCCAAGGAGCAAGATTAAACATCCTACCAACAGGAGAAAAACTAGACAAAGCTTACTCAATTCTGGCAAAAAACTTAACAATTCACTCAGAGAACTCTCATGACCACTGGGATGTCATTTACCAAAATCCAAATGGAAAATACGCATATCTCTATACACAAGAGAAGAAAAACAAAGCAGTAAGAAACAAATACAAAAAAGTAGAGTTATTTGAAAAAAACTATAGTAAAATACAGCAAAGCGTATCTAAAGCATTAAACGATGAAAAAGACATTTACGCCCTCCCTTTATACACATTACTAAAAACATACATGCGCGTAGGCAATGAAATAAACTACAAAGAAACAAAACATAAAGGTCTTACAACATTAAAAAAACAAGACATAAAAATAAAAGACAACCTAGTAAGTTTCAATTATCTAGCTAAAAGCGGAGTTCCCATGAACATAGAACAAGAATTCCCAACAAGTTATATAAACAGATTAAAAGAAAAACTAAATAAAATAAAAAACAATGAATTCATTTTCACAAACAATCAAAACAAACCGCTAAAAGACACAGACTTCATGAAAGCATTCCAAACCTACTGCGGACAAAGTTTCTACCCGCATATAGTCCGCTCATTCTATGCGACAACAGAAGCAAAGAAATTCTTAAAAGCACATAAAAAAGCAAAAAAAGAAGAAATAAAACAGTTATTCACAGAAATAGCAGAAAAACTAGGCCACAAAAGGTTTGATAAAAAGACAAGTGAATGGAAAGATAGCTTCACAGTAACGATTCACCATTATATTCAGCCAGACATAGTAGAAAAAATACAAAGTTTAGTTAATTAAAATCTAACTAACAATCTTCTTCTCAAACCGATAATCTAAAGTATATTTATCATATCCATAAAAGTAAAGAGCAAGTGTTGCAAAAGCCAATCCAAAATCGCGAACACCTAAAGGCGAGAAACCAATAGAAAAAGCAATTCCAAATAAATGCACTGCAAGTATCAAAGCAGAAAATCTAACATACAACCCTGTAATTAAAAAAGTTCCAAGAACAAGCTCAAGAATTCCATTAAAAATAACAACATTATTGCCAGATATTCCAGAAACCTTTAAAAAATCAGGCACAAATCCCGACCAAGCTCCAGGATCCCTGACTTGAGAAAATCCAAAATAAATAAAGACTAAAGCAAGAGATACACGTAAAATTATATTTGCTAATTCTCGCGAATTCATTTGACACGTCCTATAATCTCAAAATCGCCAATTAAAACTCCAACTTTCATAAGTTTAGAAACTTTAGAAGTCCCATGCTGTCTAACAAATGCATTAGTAAACTCGCTAGATGTTCCGCAATGAGGAATTATAGCCTCCGCAGAACCAGGATGCACCGACAAGAAAGAGGTTACATCGTAAACCTTTCCATCATATCCTACCCAACAATCATTTCCAGTATTATGAGAAGAAATCTCAGCCAAACTAATTTTTCTAGAGTCTCCAGAAAATATTGTATTTCCAGAAGTTCCAAGTTGAACAGAACTCACACCATTTAAATTAATAACTTTATTACTAAAAACTACATTACCTGAAGGAAAAAAAAGTCTAACAAATGTAGCAACACCAAAAACCAACAATACAATTAATATAGCAAGTACAATCTTCTTCATAAATGAAAGTAAAGTATAATATATATAAACTTAATTAAGTCAACAAATAAATGGATTTCCAAGAATCTCAAACATTATTGTTAAGAGGCACATTGTATCCACACTTAGAAGAAGTAATACAAGAAATTAATCTCCCAATACAAAGAATAGCAAGTCCTAGAGAAAACGCAATAAAATATGGAGCTTTTATTGAAAAAGATGGAATTCTAATCATCGTATCCCAACAAAGAGATAAAAAAGAAAACTTGCCAAATTTAATTTTAGCCATAGCATCTCATTCAAGTCAAATAAATAATTCTCTAGTTAACCAATTTGAGTCTAAAATACAAGCAATATTAGATACAAGATTTCCAAGACCTGTAGAAATAGAACTCGAAAAAGGACTAATATATTATTTGAAAATTTTAGAGAAAAATAAAAAAATGGGTTTAGCCCTATTAAGAGGAGACGTAACCAGAGAATACGTTGAAGTCTGGGAAAAGTATAGTTTAAACTAAAACCTAATTCGATTTCTTCCACAAAACGTAAGACACAAACATCACAGCTAAGAATATAAGCGGAAATAAAGACTCAACTATACCAAAACCAGCAAGAGCATATGAAAGTGTCGCCCCAAGAATATCAAATGTAAATCCTGCATAAGCCCACTCTTTAATCACATACCACTTAGTCTGTATTAAAGCGATAGCTCCAAGAATCTTTGCAACCCCAAGAATATAATTAAGGTAAAGAGGATAACCCAAACTAATTATTAAAGCATTTCCAGATTCAGTTCCAATCAATTCAGAAACTCCACTAAAAAGCATGAACAAAGTAAAAAGCAAAGTAACGATCCAATAAGCAATTCTAATTCCTTTTCGACTCATAAATAAAAAAACAAACAAACCTTTTTATACATTTGTAATAACCATAAAATATGAAAATAGCTTTAGATTTTGATGAAGTAGTCGCCAATTTATTAGAACCATTATTAAAAGAGTATAATCAAAAAAATGGAAAGTCCCACAAAATAGATGATTTTGAATCATACGACTGGTGGACAACATGGGGAATAACAAGAGAAGAAGCAATTCAACTAATAGATGATTTTCATGAAAATCAAAAAATAGAATCGATAGAACCTATAGAAAAAGCAGTAGAATCAATAACCAGTTTGTTACATAATGGAGATAAATTATTTATTATAACTGCAAGACCTACAAGGTTCAATAAAAAAACAGGTGATTGGATAAAATACCATCTTAAAACAGATAAAATAGAGATTATTCATTCAGGAGATTTTCATAAGGGACAAGGAGCCAATAAATCACAAATCTGTAAAGAACTTGGAATAAAAATAATTTTAGAAGATTCTGGAGAAACAGCACTAAAATGCGCAGAAATAGGAATCAAGGTGCTTCTTTTCGACAAACCATGGAACAAAAAATTCAAACATGAAAACATGACAAGAGTAGCAGGCTGGGAAGAAGCAACAAAAAAATTGCAAAATTATAGTAAAACCTAATCATCCAAGTCTTCAAACTTAACTTTCCACTGATTTTCCCATAATTTCTTCTTCTTAGCACTACATTTCAAACAGTACTTTCTAGGAAATCTAGCATTCGATTTAGATTCAAATTCCTTCTTACACTCAAAACATTTCTGCATACCCATGTAAATACTAAGTATCTCCCCTTTATAAAGCCTAAACCTCAACAACAGACTTACTCTTTTTCAGTTTATTCTTACTAACATTCAACATGACATTTTCACCTATATCTTTAATGTACTCTGCAGGAATTACTATCTCAGTTCCAAACAACGAATCAGACAAACCTCTTCGAACAATTATATTGATTATTTTATTTTTATTTCCATGAAGTTCTATAGAATATACTTTGCCGATAACGTGACCTTCATTATCAAATACCGTTTTCCCCTTAATATTATACGAGACTTTTATCCTCAAAAATACGGCATGTGGGGTAACTTTAGATATGTAACTCTTGCCTATAGTCAAACCCTTTTTGAGAAATCCTTTATCGATAGAAATCCCTACAAATTCAAGTTTATTAGGATCCATGAGAACTTTCTCAACTACGCCTATAAAAGTGCCATTAAGGTCAATTACTTCTTTTCCCAATAAGTCTTCAGAGGTTACTGTTTTGCTTAAGTCTCTTCCAGAGATAGATTTTTGTTGCATCATGTTTGTGTTTAATTTGGACCGAAGCCATTATTTGTTTAATTTCGGAACTAGGAATAAGATATTTTCTCCAAAAAGAACTTACAACAAGACTTTCTATTTCATTTGTATTGCCTCGTCTATTTACTTTTTTAACTCTTCCAAGCACTTTGCCATCTAAAGTCACCACTTTCTTCCCATTCACCAAAATACTGAGTTCAACATTTAAAATTACAGAATTTTGAGATAATTTGGAAAAATAGCTTTTGCCTATATAAATTGGGTTTTCAAAATTTCTATCAACTACTACCCCTTCTAATTGCAAATTATTAGAGTTAACTCTAATCTCAGAAACATATCCTATAACCGTTCCACCCTTAGAAATAACGCGTTTACCAATTAGTTTTTTTATATTTACAGTTCTATCTAGGTGTGCTTCTTTCTTTATTACATATTGATATTCCATCGCAATTAAGCTAAGACAAAGTAGTATAAAATACTATGCAGAGAAGATAAAATAGAAAATTATCAAAACAATATACTTACACATTTTCCCAATTAGAGTTATTGTAAAAAGACGAGTGAAATTATATTTCGCGATACCTAATGCAAATGTCAATAAAGGACCTGGAAAAGGAAGAAAATTAAATAAAAATATTCCCAACACTCCATATTTATTAACAAATCTACGAGCTTTGTAGACTTTCCTCTTAGAAATAATGTGCATGATTAATGGACTTAACTTACTTCCAATATAATAATTCACAACTTGAGCAATCATATACCCTATAACCGCAGAAAGGAATGCCAAAAAATAAGGATTTCCTTTAACTAAACCATAATAAAATATTATTTCATCTGGAGAAGGTACAAAAAATATTCCTCCAATTAAATGCGCAAAAAACAAACCCCAAACTGTAGCGTTACTTATATTTTCAGTCAAGAAATCTATTAAAGCACTAACATAAGGTAATGAATTTAATAAACTATAAAAGAAAGCTGAGAAAAAGATGCTTATAATTAAAATCAAGATCAATATAAAAACGGATGAAATTAAAGTCCAAATCTTAGACAAATGTGAATTTTCTTGAATAAAACTGTAGTTTTTCATCTAATATCTAAGGCCTAATGCTTATTATATGTTGAGATTTTCAAAAAGAAGTACTAATCTATACGACAAAGTAGTCTAACATACCGCTCCACAATATATAGATTATAATTGTCTTAATAATTGGGGAGGTAAAAAAATGAAAATTGGAGCTGGAGTTAAAATAGGAAAAATAAAGGCCGGAGCAGGAGTTAGAATTGGAAGAAGAATAGGCGTAGGAGCTGGAGTAAGAGTAGGAAGAAGAAAGTTAAGCGCCGGAGTCCAAGCAAGATGAAATCATAATGATAAATTAAAAACAAATCTTATTTTTTATTATTTTTTTTAAACATCTTGGGGTTATCTTTCTTAAATTCTTTCATCATTGACTTAACAACTATCCCAGATTCTTTTTTTAGATGTAAATAACCCATTATAGCAGAAAATAATGCTCCTAATGAATCTACTATTAAATCCCACATTGTATCACTCAAACTTCCTCCCTGCATACGAACAGTACTGAATGCGCTATCTATTCCAAATTCAACTATTTCCCATAGTGCTCCTAAAGCAAGTGCAAAAGCAAAAGCAAACATTGCAACCATTTTTGGACTCGTCTTAATTTTCCCAGTGCTATACATTACGTGTAAAATGAGAAAACCAACTATTCCGAAAGCTAAACCTGAACTTGTGTGTACCAATACATCCCACCACCAAAATTTAGCATAATAATTCTTTAATTCTCCAAGAAAAAGAGTTGCATAAATAAAGAGGACAGCATAAAATCCTAACTTTCCAGGAATCTCAACTTTACAGAACCTACTTATCATCCTAGGTAAGCAAATTAAAACAGCAGTTATTATAACTATTATCATCGAACTCCAATTACTTTGTTTAAACGCCCCAACAAAAGCCACAATTAATGTTAAAAGCAAAATAAGGGTTAGAGTACTTGTTTTAGGATGTCTTTTTATTTCATTACTTACTACATTTTCCATTTTTTCTCAATAATATTTAAATAATTAAAGTATATAGGGGTGTGCTGTATGAAGTCATACAATTGCGCTTGATTTCTTAACCATAACTTTCAAGGCCTTATGTGCAATTTTAACTTTTACAGGAGCTGTACCTATCAACTCCCCATCTACTTCAACCAACATTCTTTTACGAGAATAAATGTGTGCTTCCTCAGTCTGATGATATTCTCCACTCAAAAATGTGTTTAGTTTTCCACTCAATAAAGAAAACACTATTCCCACTATATCTAACCATTTTTTTCTATTAATTACTATCAAATCAAGAAGACCATCTTTCATATTAGCTTTATCTGCTATTTGATATTCCCCGCCATAACACTTAGAATTGGATATTATTACAAAATATCCTATCGAATGAACCTTATGCTTAACATGTATATTCGACCATTTATACTTAAAGATGTGTTTAATTCCGGCAAGCGGATAAGCAAGTTTTCCCCATCTCTTTTTAAATTTTGAGTCAATTTGATTTATTAAACTTGCATCAAATCCCACACTTAGCATCATTGAAAAATATCTTTCTTCTTGATTTGTTTTTGCATGTCCTAAATCTATATTTATTCTTTTACCATTTACAATTAAGTCACAAGCTCGTTTAACATTAAATGGTATCCCCAATTCCAAGGCTAAAACATTTGTACTCCCGAATGGAATAATTACGAGTGTAGCCTTAGAACCAAATAACCCATTTATAACTTCATTTACAGTTCCATCTCCCCCAGCCACAATAACTAAATCATATTTATTTCCGGCATTTTTTGCTAATTTCATTGCATGTTTAGGATATTTTGTAAAACTTATGTCTAATTTTATATCATTTTCATAACATTTTTTCTTCACTTCATTAACAATATCTTTAGCAGTTGTTTTTTGTTCGGGAATTTGTTCTAACCGCTTTTTCAATTTTTTAAAAGTCCACTTTAAAATAGGAGGCATCTTCCTTTTCGTTTTTCCGGCAGTAGGGTTTATGATTAATTTTGCTTTCATGTTGCACGATTTTACGAGGAAATTAACATTCTTATAATCTAGCTGTATGGATTCATACTCCTAGAATATATATACACTCTAGTCTAGATACTAATTGTGGAAAATCAAGGCATTTCTAGGGGTTTACGTAGTTCCGGATTTTTAGGAAAGAATCCTATAATTGGATTAATGATGTTTATTTTTGGAACACTAATTTTTACAATAATCGCCTATAACTTAGTAAATCAAGGCTCGTTAATTCAATGGGATTTGCCTCTAGCTAAATATTTTCATGCTCTCGCACTGAATAGTTCACCATTAGTGATAAATGTTATGATTGCAGGATATTATATTGGTTCTGGATTAATCTGGGCTGGTGCAATAATTCTTTCTTTGTATTTTCTTTATAAAAGATTCTGGCGCGAGTTAGTTATGACTGTAGTATCTCTTGGATTTTCTGGATTACTATTTCTTTCCCTTTCTAATATTTTTGATCGTTCTAGACCTTCCATTTTATTTGATGAACTAATATGGGCGAGTAATTTAACCATCCCTGGTTTCCCAAGCGGACATGCAAAGAGCATATTAGTTTTATGCGGGTTTTTAGTTTACTTATTTTTGCCTAAAATTAAATCTTACATGGGAAAAATTTCACTAGTTTTGGTAGCATCGTTATTCGTAATTTATGTTGGTTTCAGTCGAATTTACATCGGAGACCACTATCTAAGCGACGTTATTGCAGGTTATGCTGTCGGGATAGCCTGGTTCGGCCTTTCATATACTGCAATAGAAGCCTTATTTCAAAAATATCAGGTAAAAAAAGAAAAATCACACTATGAAAAAAACAATAAATAAAATTAAAAAAGGAAGTAAAAAAATCGCATTTAGTCCTATTTTAGAGAATTTAACTCGTATGGGTTACGGCGCACGCGGTTTGATTTATTGCATTATTGGATTATTAGCTATAAAAATTGCATTAGGCGCTTCAGGAAGTTTACAAGACCAACAAGGTGCTCTTGCATCAATTGGACAAAGTTTATTTGGTCGCATTTTGTTAGGAATAATATTAATTGGATTAGTTGGCTATGCACTATGGGGTTTAACCAGAGCTTTCTTTGACCCATTACATAAAGGCAAGAGTTTTAAAGGAATTTTAGAAAGAATAGGGTTTTTTATTAGTGCGATAGCCTATACAATTCTAATTCCTCCAACTTATAATTTAATTTTTAATATGCCTAATGCAGCGCAAAATGGCGCGCAAGGTATTCAGATTAGAAATATCATCAACACCATATTTTCAATACCATTAGGAAAATGGATAGTGGGCATAATAGGAATTATAGTTTTAGGAATTAGTATGTTTCAAATTTATAAAGGATTTAGTTATCATTTTGATGGGCAAATTAAACAATATGCTCTATCTTCAAAGCAAATGAAAATTGTTAAATTCATGGGGCGTTTCGGCACATTAGCCCGCGCAGTAGTATCTGTACTAATAGGAGTATTCTTATTATTTGCCGCATATCATTCAAACTCTCTTGAAGCAAAGGGCATAGATGGAGCGCTATCTATGATAATGACTGGATCTTACGGCTCTTGGCTTCTTGGGATAGTTGCAATAGGATTAATTACTTTCGGATGTTATTCTTTATTAATTGGTTTATGGTTTAAATATAAAAAAATTACTTAATTCCTTTTTCTATAATTTTAGTAACTTCTTTAGGAACAATAGGTTTTGCTTCTTTCGTTTCCTTTCTTACAGCTTGAATCAGTCCAGTTATAGATCTTTCAACAAGTACAACAAGCATAAACCAGAACAATCCTAATGACCATCCAGCTATAACATCACTAAACCAATGAACTTGAAGGATTATCCTACTAGCCCCTATAGATATAAAGAAAATAGAGAATCCAACAATTAAGATATATTTTACAGTCTTATTTTTAAAATCATCTTTAAAAGAATAAATAAGTAGAGAAACAAATACTACTGCGGTAATTGCGTGTCCACTAGGAAAACTAAAATATGTTTCTATTAAATTTTGTGGCCTAGTACGATGAACTAGAAATTTTATTGTCAATTGTAATATTAACGCTCCAGAGAGGGCTATTGTCGATAGTAATGCATAACGCCATCTCTTTCTTAAAATTAACACTGTGAGAGCGATTACAAAAAGAGACACTATAACCCACGTACTTCCAATAGTTGTAACAAACAAAGCAATTTTATCTATCCAAGGAAAATAAATATTAAAAATAATTTTATTAACCCATGCGTCAACTTTCAAAATAGAACCTCCATAAATAACTCCTTCAAGCATTTTAGTAAAGATATACATCGAAACCACATTTGTAATAGGAATTCCTATATGATAACTTCTGAATTCTTTCCTCGGCTTCTTAATATAAGGATAAGCATACAAAAATAAAATAATAATAGCCATTATAACAAAAATTAACCATAATATCCAATGGCTTAACACAGGCAGCAGAATATTCACTAAGTCGCTCACAGATAACATCATTTAGTAAGGTTTAGGAAGTATTTAACATGCTCCTTTTGACACACTTGGAAATAAACGCCCTGACCAAGAATCGAACTTGGATATCCGTGAGGAAACCGCATTCTGACGCCGGTGCTAGGATTACTTCAACTTGTGAAAGTTGGAGTCCCAGAAGTGACTTGCTCACTTCTGAGCTTCGAATCCTACTCTAAAATACGCCTGCGCTAGGATTCGAACCTAGGCATCCGTGAGGAAACGAGTTTTCGAGACTCGCGCGTTAACCACTCCGCCACGCAGGCATAAAATAATCACAAATCCTTAACTTTTAAGTCTAATGCCCAACAAAAAATCAAAATCAAAAAAACAATATACAACGATATCCTAAACTATAAAATTTTAAGAGCACTTGTTTTTTGGATGCTCGATGTGCTCTCCAGTCCAATAACTAAAGTTACAAGAAGCACATCGACACATTTTAATATAAGCAACACTATAACTTATTGTGTCAGAAACTAATGTATCAAGATTTGGAGATGGATTATTTTATTTGCTCGAAGATGCAAAACACTTAAAAAAATCTCCATTCGAAGCTAAAAGAATAGTAGAAAGTTACTTAAGTATTTATGCAGGAGTTGATAATTATAAAGAATTAGATGCTACTACTAGAACTGTATTAAATATATATTATCCCGAAATTAAAATAGCCGAGCAAACCGAACCCGCTCAAAATCAAACTTATCGTCGTCCAAAATCATCTTCATAACGAACAATATCATCTTCAGAACATTCCCCCATCTGAACTTCCACAATACGTAAAACATCTAAACTATTATTTATTATTCTATGCACTTTTCCAATATCTACAAAAACAAAGCTTCCTTTTGAAAGCTCAATCTCTTTATCTCCCACAATTGCAGAACCACTTCCTTGAAAGACCATCCAATACTCCTGTCTTTTATTATGTGACTGTAAACTCAACCTTTTTCCAGGAAAAACAGTTATTTCCTTAACAACTGAATCTTTCTCTCTAACAAAATCCAAATAACTACCCCACGGCTTTTCAACCAAATTATTTTTAGAGACTCCTGCAATTAAACGACTACTTGATTCTATTTTAGCACCCAAACCATCCACAATTTTAATCCCTAAATCTGCACAAACTTGCCTTTCAGGAATCTCTCCAACACTACGATCTCCACCCTTAGCAAAAATATCAGGCTTTAAAAAAGCAAGAGACTTGCAAACACTAACATCAGAATCAATAGATAAAAACACCTCATCAACAAAACTAAGAGACTTAACAATAGCAACTCTCTGGTCTTGAGGAATAAATGACTTTCCTTTTTTTAAAACAGCTTGAGCATCATTATTAACAATCACTATCAGTTTATCTCCAAGTTTCTTAGCTTCTTGAAGATATTCCAAATGACCTTTATGTAATGGATCAAAATAACCGCTTGCGACTACAGTAAATCCCATGAATTAACAAAGTTCGCCTAATATTAAAAAGCTTCGAATTTAGAGATTTCATAGTTAGGCTTTTAAATACCCCATCCCTAATAATATAATGAATCTAAAAAGAGGAATTTTAATAGGGCTAGCACTTTATTTAATAACATTTATTGTTGGAATTGTTTTAACAGTTATTGCCCAAATAAATTTCGAATCTCTTCAAAATATGCCTACAACATACTGGATAATCACCATTATAGTTACAGTAATTTTAACAAGTCTCACGAGTCTCTGGTATTTTAGCAAAGCAGAGAGAAACATAATAGAAGGATTAAAATTAGGAATCACATTTGCAATAATAGGATTCGTCCTAGACTTATTATTCTTTATACCATTGTTCTTAAAATCATCAGGAACACAAATAATATTACAATATTACTCAACACCTTCATTCTATATAACTTTAGCATTAGTAATCGCAACAACTTCATTCATAGGCTCAAGAAACAACGCGGTAAATGCAAAAAAAGAAATGCCACAAACAAGAAAACATAAGAAAAAATAAGTTCAAGTAGCAGAGCGATAACATTTAAAAGACACAATTCTACCATATTTCATCCCCTGATAGGAAAATATAAATATGAGAGAATCTGGTTTATAAAGTGGATTTAAATCAAGAAAGAGTCATTGAAAAATTAAAAGATGTCGCAAAAAAATTAGGAAGAAGACCAGTTAAAAGAGATAATGCAACGCTCTACTTCTTATCAAGAAAATACTTTGGTACTTGGAATAAAATGTTAGAAACAGTTGGATACAAATGCAAATCATTCCAAAAACCAATAATTCCAGAAAATATGACTAGAGAATTAAGCTATTTTTTAGGGATAGTTTCGACAGATGGACACCTGCAAGTTACAAAAGAAAATGGCCAATATAGATTAATGGTTTATACAAGTGAAAAAGAAGAAGTAGATTTAATACTAAAACTTATCTTTTTATTATTCAACTACAAAGCATCAATTAGATTAAGAAAAACAGGATTCTCATTAAGATCAAATTATGAAATCTATGTTTCATCAAAGAATATAACTCTTTTCATAAATTCCTTAGGGATTCCTTCTGGAGCAAAATCCAACAATATTAAAGTACCCAAGATATTTTTTCAAGAAGACAAATATATATGGGATTATATCAGAGGCACTTTTGACGGAGATGGTTCAATCATTTTTAGCGGTAATAACTATACATTCAAGATTAGTTCTGGTTCTATAGACTTCCTTACGGAGTTACATAAAATTTTTGTTGAAAAAGGATTTAACAAATTTAAAATATGGAAAGATAAAGGAAATGTATGGAATTTAAGAAACAATACTAAATCCGAAATACTGCAGATATATAATCAAATTTACAAAAACGCCTCATTTTTTTATCCTAGAAAAAAATTAAAATGGGATAGCCAGTATATTTAAAAACGATAATCTTCATTCATTTATAAGCCTCCCATAACTCAACGGTAGAGTGACCGGCTGTAGAATAGCGCAGACATTTCCCTAAAGGGAATGAGAATGAAGCGCAATCGGCATGGTTTCGTTAGAAACCAAGGGTTGTTATATAGAACCCGGTATACCCAAGTTCAACTCTTGGTGGGGGGATTTTTATGTTTAGATTGGAAATTTCAACTAGTATTAAAAAGACATAATTTTATATAAGCCTCAAAATAAGTCCTTCAATGAGATATGACATTCTTATAGGTGGAGAGGCAGGACAAGGACCAAATATTATTGCAAACTTAATTTCTATAGGCTTAATAGAGAATGGATTTTTTGTATTTGCATCAAGGGAATACGAATCCAGAGTCAGAGGAGGACATAATTTTAACATTGTAACTTTTTCAGAAGAACCTTTATTTAGCAATTCAAAAAGCATAGACATCCTAGTTGCGCTAGACAAGAACACTGAAAAAATCCATAAAGAAGACCTAAAAAATAATGGAATTATTTTAGAAGGAAGCCACAATAATATGTTTTATATTGGTTGCTTATTTAAAATTTTAGGATTTGATTTTAATCTTCTTGATTCAGAATTAAGAAAAATAAATGATTACTCAGAGAATATTGAAGAAGCTAAAAGAGGTTATGACAGCAAAAACACAGAATTCAATCTAAAATCTGCAAAGTCTGAAAATAAGATTTCATTAATGAATGGAAACGTTGCAATAAGTGAAGGAGCCATTAAATCAGGGGTTGAATTTTATTATAGCTATCCAATGACTCCTGCAACAGGAGTTTTAACGGAGTTGGCACAAAGACAAAAAGAAGAAAAACACAAAACCATTGAATTAGATGGAGAAATTGCTTGCATTAATGCTGCTATCGGAAGTGCAATAGTGGGAGCTAAATCCATGGTGGGAAGTTCAGGCGGTGGATTTGACTTAATGACTGAAGCTCTAAGTTTAACTGGAATGGCTGAAGTACCCTTAGTAATATATTTATCCCAAAGACCAGGACCATCAACAGGACTTGCAACATATACCGGTCAAGGAGATTTAAACATGGCATTACATGCAGGACACGGAGAATTTGTCAGAATAGTTATTGCACCTGGTGACGCCAAAGAGGCCATTGAAAGAACAACCCAAATATTTTATTTTACTCAAAAATATACTATCCCAGGAATTTTAATTTCAGACAAACATCTATCTGAAAGCCATTACAGTTTCACAGAAAAACCACAAATTACTATATCTGAGAAATCAGTTAAATGGCCTGCTAGATTCAATAGTTATGAATCTGATGAAAACAAAATTGCCACGGAGAACATTAATATAATTAAAAAAAATGTTGAAAATAGAATTAATAAATCAAAAAAATTGAGTGAAGAAATAGAAAACTTTAAACCATTCGAAATTTATGGGAATAAAGATAGCAGAAATCTAATAATCGGATGGGGAAGTACAAAAGGAGTCATTTTAGATATTATTAAAAAAGTTGATTGCAAGTTTCTACAAATTAGTTATTTAGAGCCATTTAGCAAAAAAATTCAAGAAGAAATAAAAAAAGCAGAAAAAACGTTAATTGTTGAAAACAATGCAACTTCCCCATTATCCTCACTAATTGCTGAAAAAACGGGATTTCTTATAAAAAATGAGAATAAAATCCTAAAATATGATGGAAGACCATTTATATTCGAGCAACTTTTAGAAGAAGTTGAAAAAAGAATAAAATCAACAAAGGAAATTGAAAAATGAACAACTCTATACGAACAAATGCCGAGTCAACATGGTGTCCAGGATGTAATAACTTTATTTTACTACATGCCGTACAAAAAGTCATAGAAAAACAAATAGAAAGTGGAAAAAGAAAAGAAGATTTTGGAATTGTCTGTGGAATAGGATGTCATGGGAAAATATTCGATTATTTAAACCTGCCAGGAATAAATACCTTACATGGAAGAACTGCACCTACATGCTTAGGAATGAAATTAGCCAAACCGGATTTAAATGTCATAGGTTTTTCTGGAGATGGAGATGCATATGCTGAAGGCATAGAACACTTAATACAAATGGCTAGATATAACTCAGACTTTAAATATATAATTCACAACAATCAAGTTTTTGCATTAACATTGGGACAACCAACACCAACAACCGAACTAGGATACATTGATAAAACCAATCCTGATGGAGTTGCAATTTCTCCTCTTAATCCTGTAAAGCTAATGTTGGTAATGGGAGCAAGTTTTGTTGCTAGAACTTGTTGTGAGACCGAACAAATAAAATATGTGTTAGAAGAAGCATTAAAACATAAAGGTTTTGCGTACATTGAAGTTCTACAACCTTGTTTAATCTTTCACAAAAATGAAGATTACAAAAAAAGATTTTACAACTTACAAAAAACAGAACACAATAAAACTAATTTTGAAGAAGCCATGGCACGAGCAGATGAATTTGATTATAGTTCTAAAGATAGCAAGATACCTGTAGGAATTTTCTACCAAAAAGAAAGAAAAACTTTTGAAGAATTGAAGCTAAACATGCAAATTGCAATAAATTCCGAAAAATGAAAACAAAAAAAATAAATAAAAAGGATAAGATAAGAAACATCATAATAAATAATCCGCAAGCTGCAAAAGTATTATGGGAAGAAGGACTTAGTTGCGTTGAATGTCCAATAGCCATAGAAGAAACTCTTGAAGAAGGATGTATTTTACATGGCATAGATGTAAATAAAGTCGTTAACAAATTAAACTCCAAAAAAATATAACATGTTCATAGACGTTCACTGCCACTTAGACAAATTAATTGAAGAGTTCCCATTAGAAAAAGCTCTAAAAAACGCCAAAGACAACAACGTAAATATGATTGTAGTAAACGGCACAGACCACGAGCAAAACATAAAAGTTCTTGAATTAGCAAAAAACCATAAAGAAATCAAACCAGCTCTAGGTGTATACCCTTTAGACGCATTAAACCTTTCAGATAAAGAAATAGACGAAGAAATAGAATTCATAGAAAAAAACAAAAAAATAATCGCAGGAATAGGAGAAGTAGGTCTAGACCTAAAAGAACCCGAGTTACTTAAAACATTAGACAAACAAAAAAACAATTTAACAAAATTTGTAAACTTAGCAATAAAACTAAACAAGCCAATAATAATTCATTCTAGAAAAGCTGAGCTACAAACAATAGAATTATTAGAACAATTAAATGTAAAAAAAGTCATCATGCACTGCTTCTCAGGCAAAATGTCCTTAGTAGACCGAATTGTCAAAAACGGCTGGTCTCTAAGCATTCCCGCAAATGTACATTACAGTCAACAATTCCAAGACGTAGTAAAACGAGTTCCTCTAAGCAACCTGTTATGCGAAACAGACACACCTTACTTGCATCCGTTAAAAGAATGGCCAAACGAACCAGCAAATGTAATCTACAGCTACAAAAAAATAGCTGAAATTAAAAACAAGTCACTAAAAGAAATTGAAAAACAAATAGAAGATAATTTTAACAAGTTATTTGAACAATAGAAAAAATAATTATTTATTCATAGATTATAGTCTTAGTAATATCAATAAGCTCCTTACATTCTTTCATGAAGAAGTCTATCTTTGATTTTTCAACTTTTACTTCACTTCCATAAGTATACTGTTCTCGCATTTCAATAATGCTATCTTTCACTTGCTCTTCAGTTTCATATTTAAAATAAGCAACAAATCTCTTATCAACTGCTATCTTTTTTTCCTCAATAAGATATTCGATTAAAGAGATTGTACACGTTTGATTGCCAGACTCATATCCAAACTTTGAAGAAATAGCTAAAAAGCATTGATACATCGTGTAAAATAATGTGCCGATGCTCGTATCTGCAAATCCACCTTTCACTAGATATTCACTTACTTGTAAGTCATGTTCTGCTTTGGTTAAATGTTGTTTTGCTTCTTGAACGTTAGAAGGCACCTTAACCAGACCACGATGTTTTGGTTTTAGACCTTGTTTCTTACACTCTTCCAGCTCTTTTAGAGCTTTTGTAATGCACCAATCAACTTGTTTAGAGGCTTGAGACATTTTTTAGTAATTCTACATATTTACTCTGCCCATATAATATCACAGCATTTTTAACAATATCTATAACAGCTACTTGTTTATTTTGCACATTTTTTATAAACTCTTGAGATGTCAAATCAATTGCATGAATTTTCTTAGGCAATAATTGTTGTTTTTCATTAATTAGTTTATGAATCTGCCCAGAATCTCCAGCCTTCCTAAGTATCATTATGTCAATATCTCTTGCTTTTGTGTAATCTACAATAGTAGAACCATACAACAGTATTATCCTCCCGTCTACAAAAAGCTCCTTAAACTCTTCTTTCCACCGCTTAAATCTATTAGCTTCTTCTGCCAAAATAAATGTGATGAGGTCAAGCACATAACTATTCTGCATATTTGGTTTGTAAACTGTAGACTTTCCTATTACTGTTGCAATCACTAAGTTTTCTGTCTTAAGTTTTTTGAGTAATTTCATACTCCCGACTCTAGAAATGCCGAGTTGCTTGCTAAGGGTATTGGCATTGTAGTAACTAGTAAAATCCTTAAATAAAATAAGGAGTGCTCTTTTCTCATTCTCAGTTTGATAAACCATAGTAATTTTAAGTTACTATATAGTAACTTGTAGTTACTTATAAACCTTTCGCTTTTCAAGAATTTATTTGATATTAAGCTTTAGCCACTTTCCACAAAACTTCAAAGTGATTCAGGTAACTTTTAGCAATATTCTTATCATTAATTAAAATAATAAATGGTTTGTCAATAGCAGTATGAATTGAAACATAATCTCCATAAATCGTAGTAGTTGATTCACTTTCTACATCCAAATATTTAAAGAACATATTTTTTAAGTTAGTCATTTCATGATTTTTATATTTATGATTTGTAATAACTCTTCCAGAGCCCTTATTTTTAATCCATTCCTTAGCTAAAGCATTAGATTCATACAATGCCTCGTAAGCTCGCCCAGTAGCTCCAAAAGAACAAAAAGACTTATATTTCCACATCAATCTAAACATTGTTCTTAATCCTTCCTTACCCTCATAAATTTCTATCTTAGTTTTGGGTGAATCTCTTTTTTCAAAAGTCTTCAATTCATTAATCAATTCACTTATTAGAATTTCTTTAGATTTTACTTGATTTAACAAACTATCAAGACTAGAACAAGAAAAAATCTTCTTGCCTTTTTTAATAATATAATTTACCTGTCCTTTTTCAATCAAGTGATTCAAAACAGTATAAGCAAGAGTCCTATCCATTCCAATATTCTTAGCAATCTGATTAGCAGAAGCCTCTCCAATCTTAAGCAACTCAAGGTAAACTTTTGCCTCATTTCCAGTAAGCCCACTTGCCTGTAACTTTTCAATTAATTCCATAAAAACTAAACTTAAAACCGCTATATAAATGTTGTTATTAAACATAACAACTTAACTTTAAATACAGATATTTTTGA
>JAGVXB010000036.1 GCA_018303995.1 Candidatus Pacearchaeota archaeon | reverse complement strand
TCTGAAATTGCTAAGAATTTAGGTCTTAAAGGGAAAGGAGTGTTTGCCCTTAGGTTAAGATGAAATTTATTTTAAATTCTTATAATTCGCTTTTGCATAGGCATGATATTATTGCTAAGAAGAGTTATGCTTCTAATCCTGGACTTACAGTAGTTAAGGAAGATGTTGCTAAACATTTTAATAAAAGTGTTGATTGTGTCGTTATTAACGCCGTTCGTGGAAATTTTGGTAGTTCGGAGTTTATTATTGAAGCTAGTGTATATGATTCTGCTGAAAAGTTAGCTGCTGTTGAGCCTAAATTGAAAGTTAAAAAGGTGGTTGCTTAAACATGAGCGAGCGAGAAGGCGGAACAAAGATGAAGGCTGGAGAGGGTGGAAAGAAACCTCATAAGAATAAGCCTTCAAGCGAGAAATATAAGATGTATAAAGTGACTGGAGATACTGTTAAAAGAAACGGTAAGTTTTGTCCTAGATGCGGACCTGGAGTTTTCATGGCTGGCGGTTTGAATAGATTACATTGTGGAAAGTGTAAGTATAGTGAATTTAATAAAAAGTGATTTTTAATTAACTTTTATATTGGTTTTATTATCTAGTTATATATTATATCTATGAACCACTTCAGCAAAAGTAACTTCTTTAGGTTTTGCTGTTTGATCTGTGCTGCGATATAGACTTGCTCTTAGTACATTCAGATTTTCTACAGTCATTCTATATATTTTAGATATTTCTTGAGCTTTTGGATGATCACTCGCTAGAGCATCTCTTTGAGTAGCGATTCCTCTTGCTAGACCATCTATTGCTGTTTCAAACCAGCTATCTATTGATTCTTTGCTTGTGAATGTTCTTTCTTTACCCATCCAAAAAGATGGCTATGAAGTCTCCTCCTGGGAAAAAGAGGTGATGATAATTAAGCGAACTCTACTAAGTATTTAAATGTTTCGATTATGTCGTAACTATGTAATAAGAACATAGGTTTTGGAAATGTTTTATTTAGGAGGGGTTTATAGTGATTTTTTTATGCAGTCTATAATGTCTTTTCCACATAAATCCCAGAATTCCAGAATTTCTTTGGCTTGTTCTACAGTTGTCTGAAAACCTTGATAATTTACATCATTTCTTATTTTTCTATATCTATCTAGGTAGTTTAGCTTAATCTTGTCTTTTATTTCCAATTCTTTTAATGATTCCAAACTTGCTTCATGAGTAGAAGATTCATATCCTTTCAATAACCAACAAGCCTCTCCTAATTGTCTTATAGACTCATATATCTCTCTAAAAATAATTGTTGAACTATTTTTATTTAACTCGATCTTTTTAACTACTTCCGTATTATTTTCTGAAGATTTAACAAGAGATTTTATTTTTTCTGTATCTGTTTGTTTCTTTTTTAGTTTGTTATCCTTCAACCACCGTTTTATTAATTCTTCATTCATATTTTTACCTCTAAAAAACCATATAATATTATTCCATTTGCAATATTGTTAAAAACATTAATGTCTACATGTTTGCGATTGAATTCATGAATTTGAATTGCTCTTCCAATTGCTTTTTCTAAATCCGAAAGCTGTTTTAGTTCAACAGTTTTATATTCTTTAAATTCATCTGATTCTATGGCTATGTCTATATCTGATTTTGATGTATCTTCTCCTTTTCTAAAACTTCCAAAAAGAATAATGGCTTTTGGATTGTTGTAAGAGTCATTAAGAAAGTCTATTAATCCGCTTTGATATATAAAATTAAGATTGTAAACGATTTTAGCTCTCTTAAACATCCAGTTTTCTTGATTTGCCTTTACTCTCCATATTTTTGCCAATTTTTCTATTTTAATAAACTCAATAGAATCTAAAGAAGCAAGAATTACTCCTAAATTTGCTTTGGCTACTCTCGCTTCTTTTGCTATATCGCTTAAGCTAAATTCCTTTTCTGGAAATTTATAAAATAGCTCCATAACTTTTTGCTTAGCAGTTTCTATATAGAACATTTGTTCTTTTTTGATATTATGTGGTTTCTTCATATAATATATGTTATAAAATAGAACTATTTAAAGTTTTGTTTTAATGGAGCTATAAGTTTATTTAATAGCTTTTCTGATTGTTATAATGGAAGAGGAAGTTGTTAAGGAGATTGTTAAGAATGTTGCTAAGGAAAAGGTTGGACAGGAGCAGATACATGACTTGCTTTTTGATAATAGGTTGAGTTGGCAGGCAATTATTTATGATTTAATTAATTCAGAACAGCTTGACCCTTGGGATATTGATTTATCTGTTCTTTCTATTAAGTATATTGAGCGTGTTCGTATGCTTGAAGAGGCTAATTTTTTCGTGTCGTCTAAGGTGTTGCTTGCTGCTTCTTTGCTTTTGAGATTGAAATCTGAATTGCTTTTGAGTAGGGATTTGCAGTCTCTTGATGATATTTTATATGGCAAGAAAGAAGAAAAGAAATATACTCAAGAGAGGATATCTCTTGATGAAGATATACCTGATTTGGTTCCACGTACTCCTTTGCCTCGTTATAAGAAGGTTTCTCTTCAAGAGTTGATTATTGCTCTTGGAAAAGCTATATCTACTGAAGATAGGCGCGACAGAAAGGCTCTAATCCTTAAACAGCATGAGATGGATGCTTACTTGCCGATTCCTAAACGTCTTTTTAATTTACAAGATAATATTAAAGGATTGTATTCTAAGATAAAACAGTTTTTTGTTAAGAGTGATGAGAAAGTTGCTTTTTCTGAGCTTTCTTCTCTTGATCCTGAAGAACGGTTGTTGACTTTTGTTTCTTTATTGCATTTAGATAATCAGCAGAAAGTATGGCTTGAACAAGATGGACATTTTGAAGAGATATGGGTTTTGCTTAAAGAGATATATGAATCTAAGAATAAAGATTTACTTCAAAGGTTGAAGGAAGAAGTTGAGGCCTTGGAGTCTGAACGTGAGGCTGAAATTAAGGTTGAGTCTGTTAGCGGGTTTTCTGAGGCTGGGAAAGAATAGACTTAAATAATTTTAATTTGTCTTCTTTTTATGAAACTGAAGATAAAAGGTACATCTAATACAGATAGATGTTTCTGGATAAGGGTTCAACCCAATAATAAATCTGTTAGTGCCATCTCTGAAATTTTAGAATCTTTAGGTATTTACGATGGATTGAAAACACGAAATAAGGAAGAGGAGCTTTATTTGCCTAAATATAAAGAGTTAGAAGGGGATAATTATCAGCTTTCAAGCACTAAAGAAGAAAGGGATATTTATATCATTTTTACGACTAAATCTTGTAATATAATTATATTTAAGGATTCAAAGAATTTTGAGAAAATTAAGAACTTATTCTTAGAAAAATTTGATTTTTAAGTTTTTTTCAGCTTAGAAATTAAACTTTTTTCAGCTAGGAAAGATTCTTCCCCTGATTGCATGTTTTTTATTTTATATTTCTTCTTTGTTATTTCGTCTTTTCCTATGAATATTGCAAATGGGATTTGATAGGAGTTTGCATATTCCAATGCTTTGCCTACTTTGTCGAAGCTTACGTTGCAACTTATGTTGTTTTTTCTTAGTAACTTGGAAAGTCTTATTGTTTCTTTGTCTTCGTCTATTGAGATTAGAATTGCTTTTGTAGTTTCTACTTTTAGTTCATTTATTTCTTTTTCACATAGTCCCATAAGGCCTTCTATGCTGAATGAGATTCCTACAGCTGGAATTTCTTTGTTTAAGTATTTTCCGACTAATTTATCGTAACGGCCTCCGCCTAAAATTGCCGTTTTTCCTATTGAAACTTCAAATATGTTTCCCGTATAATAGTTAAAACCGCGCATTAAACGTGGATTAAATCTTGCTTTTATGCCGTACTCTTTACATTTTTTAATTAAATCTGTTAGTTCATCTGCTCCTGAAAACATATTTTCTTTGAAGAAAGGTACATCTTTTTCCATTAGTTTTAGCAGACTTAATATTTGATTTGAATCTGCGTATTTTTTTAGATTTGCTTTTACTTCGTCTTCTCCTATTTTTTCTATTTTATCTATTTCTCTTAGAACTGATTGTTTTTCTGTAATTTGAACTGATTTTATTATTTCATCAATTAGTTTGCGATTGTTTACTTGTAATTCTATGTTTGTTATGTTTAATTCTTTTAATATGTCGAATACTACTGAAACGCACTCAACATCGGCGTTTACCGAAGGGTCTCCGATTATGTCTACATCACATTGAGTAAACTGTCTTGTACGGCCTGTTCTAATTGGTTCGTCTCGGAAATTATTGCCTATTTGATATTTTTTGAATGGTAGTTTTAAGTTAGGATTTTGTTTGAAAATTCTTGCTAATTGGAATGTAAATTCGTATCTTAGACCTAGGTTTCTGTTTGCTCTGTCTCTAAGTCTGAAACGGTCTCTGACTGCTTCGTCTTCTTCTCCTATGTTGTCTGAACGCATTAATTCATCAAATTCTATTAATGGTGTTTCAACTGGTAGGAAGCCGTATAATTTGAAGTATTTTTTTGCTATCTCTTTTATTTTATCTCGCTTCTGCGATGCCGGAGGCAGGTAGTCTTCAAATCCCTTTACTGTTTCTGGTTCGTATATCATTTTAGTTTAGCTCCTTTTCGATTATAACATATGTTTCACTTTCTTTTACACCTATCTTATTATAAAGACTTTTTGCTTTTGAACTTTTGTTTTCCATGCCCATAAATCTTTTGAACCCTCTTTTTTTATATTTCTCAAATATCATTTCAAATGTTTTTGTGCCTATGCCTTTATTTTGAAACTCTGATTTTATTGCTATTTCTTCTCCAAAAGCTATCTCTCCTGGACACCATTGGTTTGGATTTATAATAATAAAACCTACAGACTTATTTTCATAAATCTAATTTTTTTAATGCTTTTTCTAAAGTCCATGGCTCGTTATATGGGGTTTTTGAGAATTCTTCAGAATATATTTTAGCAAGTTCATTGAAATCTTTCTTTGTAGCTAAATTTAGTTGTATGTTCATTTTATCAGATTCGCACCTGGAGCGAAAAAGCGGAAGGTGGGAATCGAACCCACGCCAACAGCGCCACAAGCTGGTATGCTACCACTACACAAAGACTTTGAGTATGGGGTGTTTTGTGTTTTGTTAGTAAAACTAGAAAATGCTCGTTCAGTTGAGCTGATGAACAAACCTCGGAGTTTGTGTATTCATAGTATTTGTTGTTTTAGAGAGTTTATAAATTTACCGAATTTCAATAAGTGCAGCAATAATATAGAGAGGGATTACAATTTTTATGAAAGTGTTCAGTCCTCTAAATATAGTTTTTTTCCACTCTTTGCTTTCAAAAAGTTTTGTTTCTTGTGTTGCTTTAATCATTAGCCAAAATAATGGTACGAGAAGAAGTGCTTTGATTATTCTAGAATTATCTCCAAAATATTTTGTTGGAACTATTAAAGCTATTGTTGCCATTGTTAGAATTATTATTTTAACTATTTTCATTGTTTTGTTATTTTTGTATTTTTTATCATATTCTTTTATTACCATATTTCCAATTGATACTCCTATTGTCATGCTAAGAATAAGCGCTGGTATTTCGAATATAGCATGCGGACCATAAGCTAAAAGAGTGTTAGTTAGTGTTGTTGCCTCGAATGTATTAAAGAAAGCTGAACCGAATATTGCTCCATTTTTTATTAAGTAGGTTATAGATGAGATTCCAAAAAGTATTCCCAAGGCTGCCATAATAAATGCTCCTAATATGTTTGTTATAGCTATTCCTAAAAATATGGTTGAGGTTTTTGCATTTTGTAGTGATGGTAATTGTGTTATCGGTGAAGGGTCGATAATAGTTAATTTATCAGTTAACATAAAACTTAATACAAAACTTATGAAATATATGCCTAGAATAATATTTGCTAGATGAAAATACTTTTTGACTTCTTTATACATTTTCTTCTATAGTTTCTTTACTTTTAAATATTGTGCGATAGCTTTTTATCTTCTTAATTACTTTGTTTTTTAGGTTTTTAATTGATTAATCTGAAGGAATTTTTAATTCATTAAATGGGATTTTTTTGCTTTTTAATAAATCTTTTAATTCTGAACAGTAACTTTCTGCTCTTTCTACTTGAATTCCAATGTCGTTATCTGGTGCATAACTAGCTAAGGTTTCCGGATCTCTTAAGTTTAAACTAAAATTTGCTTTTAAGTTTTTTGTATAAATTCTAGCTTCTCTTCCTCCTGCAATGACTACTGTTTTAGAGGTTGGTATAAAAGAAAAAGATAATAATCCATGAGACTCAAGAGGGCTTAAAGCAAAATAGATTGGTCTTACATTTCTATCCATGTCGCAATGCAAACCATAGGGGGAAGGTCTTAACCCTTGTTTTTGAATTTTTAAGCATAAATTAAGGTAGTCTTGCGGACTTGCTTTATCAGGTATTGTTACTCCATGATATAATCTTGGGGCTTTTTCGTTTGGTTCTAAAACTTTTTCTAAACCTGGCTTTGCAAAAACTAGTGGGAGTATTTCAGCAATCTCTTTTTGGTTATCTTGCCTGTATGCTTTTAGTAATGCTTTATAATGGGGGTTAGAACGTAGCTCTTTTAATCTTTTTTTTACATCTTTTTCCCATTCGCTTATTTTAGAAACATCTACGTCTACGGGAATTTGTGAGTCTAGATGCATTCCAAAAAAATCATCTGGGTTAATAGGATTATTGCCATAAACATCTGGAAAATCTCTCATTAATCTTATAATAAGCATTTTTATGCCTCTTTCTGTGTTTCCGTAGTCTTTTGCATAATTAAAATTACCAATGGAACTGATGTCCCATGCTAATTCTTCTAAACGTCTCTTTATCGGTTTTAACATAAAAATGTTCTCTATTGTGCATTTATAAACCTTATTATTGTAACTACTTAATAGTTATTGTAATATGTGCTTTAGATAGGTTTTTATGTTGTTATTTATTGTTTAGTTTATGAGTGATTTCAATTATAGATTGGATGAAGATAGACATTATGGTTTATTTTCAGATAGGCTGTCTTTTGAAGAAAGAGAAGTTATTTTAATAGTTGGAAAGCCGCAGTTACGTGAGAGCATATTTGATGGTTTAGTTGGTTATGATACAGAAGTTTTAGGGGAAAATGAATAGAAAAAATCGCTTTCGTTTTTATGCTCTGAAGCTTTGTGGTTGGATATTTGTTGTGTTTTTGTTACAGCTTTTTGTTGAGGGATTTACTGAATTGTTTTTGCTTGACTCTTCTGCCTTTGTTCAGATATGGAGATTTTTTACTTCAATATTTATTCATGGCGGACTTGCTCATTTGCTTTACAATGTTTTTGCTCTTGGATTGTTTGGAAGTATGCTTGAAAGATTAATTGGTTCTAAACGATTTTTGATTGTTTTCTTTTTTACTGGTTTGTTTGCTAATTTGATTAGTGTTAATTTTTATGATTCTTCTCTTGGGGCTTCCGAATTATCGGCGCTCTTATTTTTGTTAGACCATTAATGGTTGTTTGGGCTTTTGGGCTTCCTATGCCTTTGTTTATTGCTGGCGGTTTGTGGGTTGTTGGAGATTTAATCGGCCTGTTTGGTTTTTCTAATTCGAGTAATGTTGCTAATCTTGCACATTTATCAGGAATGTTCTTTGGTTTGTTGTTTGGAGCATTTTATAGAAGAAGAGTACGAGTCGGATAATATATAAGATTGAGAATTATGTTTATTACATGACTCGTTTATCACAAAAAGTTATTTCTTGGATTCTTTTGAAAGGGGAGAATTTAGAGGATGAATTATATGGGTTTGAAAAGAATATGTTGTTAGATGTGAAACCTAAGTCGAAAGTTTTGGAAATAGGTCCTGGCACGGGAATTAATTTGAAGTATTATCCTAAAAATATAAATTGGATTGGGTTGGAGTCAAATCCTGAGATGAGCAAACATATTAAAATAAAAATAAGGAAGCAAGGAATAAATGCTAATTTATTAAATGGAAGCGCTGAGAAAATTCCTTTAAAAAATAATTCTATAGATTATGTAATTTCTACTTTGGTGTTGTGTTCAGTAAATAATCCTTTGAATGTAGTTAAGGAAATAAAAAGGGTTTTAAAATCATCAGGTAAATTTTTATTTATAGAACATGTCGCGGATGAAAAAGGAACTTTTCGCCGTGTCATACAGAATATGACTAATTATACTCCTTGGAGATTCTTTTCAGATGGCTGTCATCCAAATAGAGAAACTTGGAAAATTATAGAACATGAGTTTAAAAATGTGGAAGTGAAAAAATATTTTTTGAAGAATGGCGGTTTTTTCACATGGATTGTAAAACCTCATATTATTGGAAAAGCTGAGAAATAATTGTTTAAGGAATAGTATATAAATTAGAATTTCTTTTTAATTTAATGTTAAATGTTAGGTTGATGAATCAGACTACTTCATATTGTGGACCGTTTTGTTTGAAAATGGTTTTCGATTATTATGGTCATGTGATTGATTTGAAAGATATCGCGAATGTTGCTAAGACTACTGTTGAAAATGGAACTTCCCCTGTGAATATGGTTAATACGGCTAGACATTTTGGTTTTGATGTTTCTTATAAGGAAAATTCTAACTTGAAAGAGTTACGCCGTTTAGTTGTTAAGGAGAGAATTCCAGTTATAATTGATTGGTTTGACAATAATGACGGACATTATTCGATTGTTGTTGGTTTAGATAAAAAAAATATTTATTTCGCTGATTCTGATGGAGGACATCATAAGAAGATGACTTTAAAGACATTTATGAGGGTTTGGTTTGATTTTACGGGAAGTTATATGAAATCTGCAAGTGATTTGCGTTTGCGCCCTATTATCGTGATTAGGGATAAGAAATAATTTTTAGAAATCTTTAGTCCATTCTTCGAATTTTCCAGGTTCAAAACTGTATCTTTCGGGGTCTTCAGAAAGAGATTTTTTGTACAACTCTAAGAATTTGTCCGTTCTTTTTCCATCTTCAAATTTCAAAATAGAATATACAAATCTTCCTAAATTATAGCCCGTACCTTCGCCCATTTTTATTGCTTCTTTTTTTCCGTTGAATACTGCTTCGGCTCCTTCACGTTTCATTCTGTTTAAAGTTTCTATTGCTGCAAAAAGTGGAATCATTGTAAATCCTCTGTATCCAGTTAATCTTTCCGGAATAGATGAAACATAATCCATAGATTGTCTTAAGCTATCTCTTGCATGCGAGATCATTGTGTTCAAAGCAGCTCTTCTAATTTGTTTGCCTGAGACACTATCTGGGTTAAATAATTCTTCATGACTTAAACCTCCTAAAAGTTCTTCTGGAAGGTAAACTACTCTTCTCTTTTCATAATCGTCTTTTGGATCTTTTAATACATTTACTATTTGTAATGCTCGTCCAAACATTCTTGCTTCTTTATCATTAAGTTGGACTCCATCTGAACAATCCACTATTTCTGTTAGAGCGGTTCCTACATATCCTGCAACATAGTCGCAATATTCTCTTAATCTTTCTATGGTATCTATTTTTTTACCAAGAAAATCTTTCATTCCTATTGCCATTGAGGAAGTGCACATGTAAATGGCTCTTCTTTCAAGGTCAGATGCATTTTTTTTCATGCTTCTTAATACTCCTCCTCTTCTGAAATGTTCAACAAAAGCTTCTTCGTATTGGTTCATAACTCCTGGTTTTAAGGTGTTGGTTATAGTTGTTAATTCATTGCTTACTAAATCTTCTATAGACTCGGATTTATTTCTTCTTTGAACTTTTTCGATAACACGGACGAAACTGTCAATTAAATTTCTTTTTGTTTCTATGCTTAGGATTTCAGGTCTTGCATCTTCTATTGTATCTATAAATCTTAAGACATTATAAAAATCTGTTATTGGTCTTCTTTTGTTATTTTCATTTTTTCCTATATTTAATTCAAGTAACCATATGGGTGGATAAAAGGTTCTGGACAAAAGCGCAAGTAACTCGTTGGAGGTTAGATTTCTTCTTTTGGATATTTCTATTATTTCTTGAGGTCTCGGCCAACGTAAACCTTTAATTTCACGTAATTCCACGTAATACTCAGTATATTGAGCCTTTATTAATTTATCCACTTATAAGTGACATATGTTTTTTTAACTACTTGTTTTGACAAAAAATATGAGTATCTTCTTGCAGAATAATTATCTATCTTGTTCTTCTCTTGCTGTGCAGTTCCTCATCCGATGATTGCGGACTTGCTCGCTGCGGAGTAACGAGATGCTCGTGCCGGCTGAAAAAACTCTGATGTCAAAGTGTGTCTTGATATAACACTTTGAACATCCAAAAGTTTAAACTCAAAAACTTTTTGATGACTTTTTAGTGCCGTCACGAGCTACAGAGAATTTTGATGATTATATTCTAATTTGTTCAAAATTCTCTGATAAGACAATTCTGAACTGATACGATGAAATCAACAGAATTGTCTATAAGAAATTTCGCTTTGTTCAATCTCTTTCATGCTCGTGCCGGGATTCGGACCCGGGTTGACCCGGGTTTCGGCCGCGAAAGGGCCGCGAACTTGACCACTATTCTACACGAGCTTACTTTTTATTGTTTGAGATGCCTTTTAAACGTTATTAACTGAGGTTAATAGATTTAAAAATTGTTCTCGAATGCAATTTTAGATGTTTTTGCTGTTCATTGAGTGATAGTAAAACTTCATGCGTAAAACATAAAAAGTCTAGATACTGAGGTTTTTTATGACTATTGCGGAATCCGGTCAGAAGATTTGGCTACATGATTTGCTATTGCGCGCATTTCTTAAAAATGGTTTTGCTCAGACGAATGGGAATAAATCTTGGGAGCTGACCGAATTACAGTATTTGAGTTTAACAGATGATTTTGCTAAGGGATTTCTTTCTTTCTCTAATAATATTAAATATCGTAAGCAATTTTTTGAGTTAGAAGTTGAGATGATTCGACAGTATTCTGATGTTATTTTTGAATCTATTGGGAATAATAATTTTAATTTAATAGATATTTATTGTGGAGATGGATTGAAAGCTATTGAACTTATTAAATGTATTAATTCTAAGGCTAATGGAAAAATTAGGATTTGTTATTGTCCTTTGAATGCTTCCCAGTATCTTTTAGATCTTGCTGTTTCAAATGTTAAGAAGGCTGGAATCTCAAATGTTATTGAGTATAAACCTCTTTTATCTGCTGGAGATGGTCGTTCTCTTCGTTTAATTGCAAATAATATAAAATCCGAGGATTTCAAGAAAAACGTGATTATGATGACTGGAGGAGTTATCTCTTGTTTTGATATTAATGAATATTTATTTGAACTTAATAGAGATATGCATAAAGACGATGTTTTGATTATGGGAAATGGTGTCAGAGTTGGCGAGAGACTTGTTGAGATTGATAAGTATAAGGATGAAGTTTTTCATAATTGGTTTAAGCATGTAATGTTAGGTCTTGGTTTTACCGAGGAGGATATTGAATTTGATGCTCGTTTTGGTAATTCTCGTGTTGAATTCTTTTATCGTTTAAAGAAGGATAGAGTTGATGCGTTAGATGGTAAAATAATTAATTTCAAGAAGGGCGATGAATTTGTTGTGGCGGTTTTGTACAAATATTATTCTGAAGAGTTTGATAAGTTTTGTAAGATGTATTTTACAGATTCGCAGATATTTACATGTGAGGATAATGGGTATGCTTTAGTTGTTTGTAAGAAATGAATTTACAGTTTCTTACCTGGAAGATGTTTCTCTAAATTACTAACATCAGACATAAAATCAGATGGCCTGTCTTTCCAATGTTTTTTAACAAGAGCAAACATACGATTTTTAATTGGAATAGTTATGTTGTTATAGTTCTCTAGTCTGCATAAGCTTTCATAAACCCAAAAGAACCAGTTTTTGCCGTTTATGCTTTGGTCAACTATTTCTTGATAGATTAAGTTGTAATCAAGGTTTTCTTTCATGATTCTGTCGCAGTCTAAAGTGTCACCTTCTCTGGAAGTCATGGCTTTGAACAAGAAAATATCTTCATTTGAAACAAGGTAAACAGCCATGTTATGATAATGTTTGTATAATTTAGATCGCTTTTTCATATTTTCAGTCAAGCGAAGCATTTTACCTACTTGATTTAAGAATACGTCAATACGAGATTCATCACTTTTCTTATGTCGCAAGTGGCTCCCTAAACCTTTCCTGCCACTTCGATCATCCAAAAATCGAGTATCGACATCGATTTTTTGATATACAGAAAGAGCAGTCAAATAGAACTCACTTTCTCTTTCAGTCATGCTGGTAAATCCGGCTTTTTTGATAGCAGTATCGAACATATCAAAGTCTTTTTGAGAAGTAAGGATTATATCAATATCTTTCGTCACAGATTTCAAACCCCTAAAAGAAAGTGCACAACCCCCAATCATATAAATATTCATAGGCTTTGTTACATAGGAACCAACTTCTTCTAACCATTTCTCAAGTTGCTCTTTAGTATACATATTTTACTCCGTAAATTGATGCTATGCGTATAAAGTCTTTTCTCTCAAAGACAGGTAGCGAATCCATCCTAACAATCCCATCTTTGGTTTTTAATAACTGCTCTATTTCTTTAACCTTACTATATACTCCGTATTTCATTGCCAGAGGAATTAGCTTTTTTATAGATAGTTTATTTTTAATAAAAAAAGTTAAAGCAAGATGCAAGGTGCGAGGATCTTCTACCTCATATAGCGAATGAATAAATGTTTCTTCTTTTGATATTCCTCTTTTTGGCAGAACATACAGAGCTTTTATAGTTAATACCTGCACACCAAAAGCATCGTAATTGGCTAATCCAGTAATTGAGCCATCAACTTTTTGCTCAGCACTAACCTGCACAATTAATTCATTTTGATACCTCCACTTTATAACTCCATTAATTGTAACGTAATTCCTATATGCAATCAAAAACTCTTTCAGTCCAGGCCATGCTTTTTCATTTATAGTGTATAAGGAATTTTTCTTAATAATTATCCCTCTATTTTGCAAATCTCTTGTATATCTTTGAATTGTGTAAATGCTAACATTGCTCAATTGAGATGCTATGTGTAATGTAATCCAGTCTTGGCTGATAGCACTTAGAAACAATATCTTGCTATCGGCTAGTATCTCTTCAAAAGCTATCGTGTTGTAATACAGGATAATTTCTTTAAGTTTTTGAGCATGTATTGTGCCAGCTATTTCAATTATCTTTCTGCTTCCCTTTGCTGAGTAATTTGCCTGTTTTGTAATAAATCCTTCAGCAGTCAATTCTTGTAAGACCTCACTAATCCAATTAAGAGATTTATCTCGCGATTTCGCTAACTCTTCTATGGTTTTAACACCCTGAGCTACATTTGTAAATATTTGGATCATTGGTTTTGATAGTTTCATATTGTAATTATAACGATTTAGTATTTAAATATATCGGTTATATTACAATATGAATGTGTTTAATAGCCCATCAACTTTGAGAGGAAAGAGCTATTTTCAGAGCCCCTTAGCTAAAACTTTTTCACCTTCTTCTATTCATGTGTCAGATCCGGTTTACTTTAAAGCACCCAAAAACGAAACATTAAAAAGAGGTCTATATTTTACATTACATGGTCGGAGGTTTCAATCAACAAAGAGATTGTTTCCTAAGGTCATAACCATAAAAATAAGTGGCTCAGCCACATTTTTATGCAGAGGAGCCCATAGCTCAGCCCGGTCAGAGCACTGCTCTTATAAGAGCATGTTTCAATAGAAGCATGTGTTTAAGCTAAGAAGCTAAGAACTAGCATTTATTTATAGCACCAGGATTTTTCAAATACTTCAACTTGTAAAAGTTGGAGTTGCCAGAGTTCATCAGAACTATGAGCACCTGGTGGGCTCATAAATGTAGGATTTGAACATACAGAAATGACTTTCTCATTTCTGTCTCTTCGCTTCTTACGAAGCTTCAGAAATCCTGGTGGGCTCATAGAACTTTAAGAAAATAGATTCTTTAACCAGTTAAAGAACTTTGAGAAGATGTTTTGTTCTTCTTGGTTATTGTTGTTCTGATTGTTTGTATTTGGTTCTTGGTTATTGTTATTTGAATTATTATTGTTTTGATTTAATGTTGAATTTGTTAGTTTGTTTAGATCTTTTATTTCTTGTTCGGCTTTATTTAAGAGTGAGTTACCCATACATAAGTTTGTTGTAAATTTGCCTGTTTCTTCGTCTATATATGCATAAATAAGGTATTCTTTTCCTTCTTCAAAATTGTAACCACACTCAGATCCTGAATCTCTTATAGCATAAATCATTAGATTTACTGGTTCTGGAAAGTTTACTGGTTTGTAAGAGTTTATGATTCTGACAGTTACTTCTTGCATTTTATTTTCTGAAATGTCTATGTTTGTGACTTTTCCAGAGAAGACGTAAGCCGCATTATCTAATCTGGCTTTAGTATCTTCCATGTATATGCACGAACAGGCAGATGCTATTCCAATTACTAAGAATAGCATTAATGTTGCTAGTGCAGGTATGATTATTACTTTTTTATTCATGTTTTATTATATAGATTGAGGCTTATAAAGACTTTCAAGAGTTCGAATTGAATTGAACTGTTTGATGGAAATGCTTAAATTGCATGATTTAGTTTACCCTTTAGATTTGATGCTATAAAATAAGTAATTTGTTTTTTAGTTGTAATTATAAAGTAGTTGCCTATGGAAAGATTTATATATGGTCTTTTCATCGAAAAGTTATGGGTTTACTAAGAATGCCTAAGGCAACAGAAAAAAGACTCGACCTCATATATTCGCAACATTCTGAGTCAGTTATACAGTTTTTGAAAGAAAAATCAAATAAATTAGATCGATTAAAACCGTTTTTAAGAGAAGTTGTACGCTTAGTGGATGACGATGTTGTTAGAGAACTAGATGGAGGAAGACCATCAGAAACTTATGGTCAAGTGAAAGGAGTATGTGTTGGGGGAAGTGGTTTTTCTGGTACTATTGATCTGGATTTGGATTTGGAAGATGAGCAAGTCGAAAGATTTTTGAGAGTATTGGGAGATCCTGTGAATATTGCATTAAAATCAAGAAGATATGCTGTCAACTTTGAGGTTAGGGATCATAGTGGTGGCAGTGATTACTCTTGTTACGAGAACTTTATTAATGCTAGACCTCTAAGATAATTAGACTAGATTATTTTATTGATATTTTGTTTTCGTTTTAAAATAGTTGGTTAATCTTAAAAACTCTTATTTCTCAATTCAAATATGATAATCGGATTAGTGGGGAAACCATCATGTGGAAAATCTACTTTCTTTAAAGCAGCGACTTTGCAAGATGTAGCTATTGCTTCTTATCCTTTTACTACGATAAAGCCTAATCATGGGATGGGTTATGTTAAAATCCATGACTTAGCTGCTGATTTTGGGAAGGTTTCTAATCCTCGCCAAGGATATGTTCGCGATGGCAATAGATTTGTGCCTATTGATTTATTTGATGTTGCTGGTTTAGTTGAAGGCGCCTCACTTGGAAAGGGTTTGGGAAATCAATTTCTTGATGACTTAGCGGGCGTGGATGCCTTTATTCACGTAGTTGATATGTCTGGAGAGACTGATGCTGAAGGAAAACAGACGGAGAATTATGATCCTATAAAAGATGTCGCTATTATTGAACGTGAGCTTGATTTATGGTATTTAGGGATAATGAAAAAAATATGGGTTACTCTTATGAAGGGTATGGAAATGCAAAAGACTCAGTTTGCTAAGACTGTTGCTAAGCAATTTTCTGGACTGAAGGTTACTGAAGATGATGTTAATTATGTTGTTTTGCATGAGAAATTAGATATTACAAGGCCTGCTATTTGGACTGATGATGTTTTGTTTAAATTTGCTCGCGCCTTACGAGTTTATACTAAGCCAATGATTATTGCTGCAAATAAAGTTGATAGACCTAACGGACTCAGGAATTTTAATCGTGTTAAGGAAAAATTTTCTTATCCTGTTATTGCTTGTTTTGCTGATGGAGAATTAAGTTTACGTCAGGCTGATAAAGCAGGAATGATTAAATATATTCCTGGAGAGAAAGATTTTACTGTTGTTGGAAATTTAAATTCTCAACAGAGTTCTGCTCTTGAATTAATTCGTAAAGTCATGAAAGAATTTGGTTCTACTGGAGTGCAGACTGTTTTGAATTCTGTGGTTTTTGATTTGCTTAAGTATGTTGCCGTATTTCCTGCAGGCGCTAAGATGGAAGATAGCAAAGGAAATGTTTTACCTGATTGCTTTTTAATGCCTCCTGGTTCTACTGCTCTTGATTTTGCTTTTAAATTACATACCGATATAGGGAATAAGTTTGTTAAAGCAATGAATTTGAAGACTAAACAAGCAGTGGGGAAAGATTATGTTATTAAGAATTTAGACGGATTAGAAATTTTAACGCGTTAAAATTTCTATTGTTCACTTTAAGAGGTAAAGTTTCACAATTAGAGATTATGACAAGATAGTTTTAAATATCTGCTTTACTTATATTTTTTATAATCTTCCCCGCTGGTCAATTTAAAACATTGAGTAGCGGGTTTAATATTAAAATGCTGAGCTACTGGATTTATGTTTTTTGGCGGGGGAAATGATAATTAATGTTAAAGTTAAACCTGGTGCTTTGGCCGATAAGGTTGAAAGACTTTCAGATGGTAGTTATTTGATTTATACTACTGAACGTGCAAAAAATGGGAAGGCTAATTTATCTGTAATTAAGATGATTGCTCGTGAATTTGGAGTTTCTTCTACTCTTGTTAAAATAAAAAATCCTCGTAGCAGGAAAAAGATTATTGAGATAAAGAATTTATTGGCTTGAAAAATAATGTTTTTTTGTAGGAGAAATAACTTTTCAATACTGCAAATGGTTATAAATGGGCTTTTTCTATTATATTAAGCTTTCAGTAGAGGTAAATTAAAAAAGTGGTGCACAAGAAATATACATACATTAATGGCAAGAAGTATGGGCCTTATTTGTATGAGTCAAAACGTGTAGGAGAAAAAGTTTTTACACGTTATTTAGGGGCTAATTCTTTTTCAAATACTTTTTCTAAATATAAATTGCTTGTTTTGTCTGTCTTGATTGTTTTATTAATTGCCTTTGTTTTATTTTTTTCTTTTAGTTTAACTGGACTTGCTTCTTTAGATATTAAGACTCAATATAATGCTGGTGAGGCGATTTCTGGGAAAATTAATCTTAATTTAGTTGAGGGTGAGTTAATTCCTGCAGATTCTAAAATTATTGTTAATTATGCAGGGGTTTCTAAGGAGTTTGTTTTATCTTCTTTGATTTCTGATTCTGTTTCTAATGGGAGTTTTTATGCCGAAGGTGTTTCTTTATCTGGCGAAGGTTCTGGATATGGTATTGCTGGGACTAAAGTTGAATATCCTTTTGTTGATTTTGAGTTTGTTGTTGAAAGTGATTCTGGAGAACAGGGTTCTTCTGGTTCTTCTAGTTCTTCTAGTGAAGAGCAAGGTAATTTTAGTTCCGAAGGTTCTTCTGGAGAGATAGCAAATGAGTCTGAGAATTCTCAAGGTGAGGGGCAGAGTTCTTCAAAGGGGGATTCTGGAAGCTCTGATAAGGGTGACTCTGAAAATGATAATGATAAGAGTTTAAAGTCTGAAGAAGAATCAAAATCTAGTAAAGGGGAGAATAAAGAAAGAGAAGATAAATCTTCTGAGCAGAAGTCAGAATTTGGTATAACTGGAGAAGTTGTTTCTGATTCTGATGCTATTTCTGGACGCGCTTCTAGAGATGAGCCTTTTATTTATTCTCTTTCTGACGGTGAAGATGCCGTTCTTGTTTCAGGCAGTGTAACTTATGATGACAATGTTTTGAATGATGATGAAGTTAAATTTAAAACTCAAAATAATGAACTTGAAGTTTCTACAGACTATTCTGTTGAAACTAGCGGTTTTGGTTCGGATTATATTGGAAATAAAAAGATAAAAATATCTATTGATTTGAGTTCTTTTGGTTTTGTTGCTTTGAATGATTCTGAACTTTTCGTTGTTCTTGATTATAATGGTTTAGAGATTGTTAGTGCTTCTGAAAATATAGTTGTTTCCGGTGTTTCTGAAGGTAATGAGACTGCTGAACCTGTTGAGCCGATTGTTAATGATACTATTATTGGTAATTTGACAGAAGTTAATCAGACTCTTGTTGAAAATGTTACTAATATTACTTCTATAATTAATGAAAGCAATATTATTGTGAATCTTAGCCAGTTTGGCGCTGTTTTGGGACGGCCGGTTAAGTGGGTCAAGACTGTTGCTTTTGATGTAAATGAGAGCGTCAGCTTAATTGTTGAGATTCCTGCTAGTGCTGAGAATGTTACTGTTGATAAGATTGATTTAGATGAGTATGCTGAACTTGAATCTTTGTCTGAAGAAGAAACTCAAATTCTAAGAGAAAATTATAACAAAATTTCTATTGATTCTAATACTAGTGTGAATGAAACTAGTGAATTAGTTGTTGGAATAAGTGGAAATATTATCTCTGGGCAAGTTAG
>JAGVXB010000038.1 GCA_018303995.1 Candidatus Pacearchaeota archaeon | reverse complement strand
GATGTCTAAGTTACCTAGGAACGAATTTGCCAATTTCAAAAAGCTCTGTGATCAAGAAGGCAAAACAATTAACAAAAAACTCAGAGAACTCATAAATCAAAATATCCACGAAAACTTCGGCCTAGCAGTAGAAACCAAAGGTGAAAAGAAGCGGTTCTTCATTCCCTCAGAAAACAGGTTTATTGATATGTTTGAGGTCGAGGAATGAGTGAAATACTTTTTCCAACAGCAGTTATAAGAGACTATCTAAGAAATGGAGAAGTGGCTCAAGGAGTAATTAGGGCAGCTACAGATCTTCAACAATTATTTAGTGAATTATTGTTTTTTAAAAAAGGCATAAAATTTGAATTGATAGACAGGTGGGGATTAGGAGAACTAACAAAGTGGAATATTGTATTTGGCCATATAGCTCAGAAAAATCAGGCACTTTTAGATGCATTTGCACAATTAAGAAATTTAGTTTTTCATCGTAGAACAATTATGGAAAAAATCTTGAAAAATAAACAACATATGCAGATTGTTACAGACTTGACATTATCAATTTGCGAACTTATTGATCGAACTAAGATAGACTATCAATCTTCAGAAGAAATAGAAATAGAATATCGCGAATACCTCAAAGCTATTGAAGAAAAATATGGAAATCTTCTCTCAAAGTTATATAATAACTTTAGTGAGTTGGAGGGTAAAAATGAATTATAATGAAGAAAAGATTAAGAAATTTAAAGAATATATTATTGAAGATTACAAAAGAGGTCTAGAAGTGGAGGATATAGCTAAAGTAAATCAAGTAAAAAAGACTGACGGCTCTTTTATTCAAATAGGAATAAGACCCTTATTAGATGATGATATATTTATTGATCCAGCATTTTCCGAATACTTGCCAAGTGCAGGTAGAATGATCGCAGTTGGAGAAATGGACTTTTTAATAAAGAACATATTAGAAAATAAAGAAGTAGAAGTAATAGAATTTAAAGAAGATATTATAGAATTTCCAAAATATAGGCAGTCCATGAACTCTATAATTATTATGTCTAATAAGTTTACGACAGTTATTCCAATAAGACTAATGCATAGAATAGATTATGATGAAAGATATCCAAGATTAGATCGTATGAATAGAATAGTAACCATTCCAGAGAGAGTTCTAGGAAATAAAATAATAATTTTAGAAAAAGGTGCAATAACTTGGGAAAAGCAAGTTTTTGATAATGGAGAAACTCTTGATATATTAATAAAACCAGCACAAGCATTTGGCAAAGTAGATATTACAATTAGAAGTGTCAATAAAATAAAACACCTCGATCCAAGTTTAATTAAAATTTTAGAGGTTAAAGAATAAAATGGTAAGAAGAAAACCTGTGAATTTTTGGGCCAATAAAAAAGTAAGAAAGCAAATAGTTGTAGAATTTATGCGTTCAGATGGTTCAATAGCCAGATTCAGAGCTACAAAAACGATAAAAAAACCAAGAAAGGTATTTTTCTTAGCCAGAAGAAGAGGACGTAGATAATGGAAAAAAAGATTTATCTGGACACAAATATCTTCATAACTCACTTTCTAAAAAGGGATGGTTTTGATAAAATAAATAACTTTATGAAAGAAAATAAAGATTTAGAAGTTTGTTTTGTTACATCAGATTGGACATTAACCGAGATAGCTAAAGTTCTAATTCATGAATATAAGGTTAAACCTAAAAGAGTAGCAGAGTATATACAGAAATTACAAAGAGAAAAAAGAGTTTTTGATACAAAGTTCTCATTTATTGAAGTAAGTAATGAAGAAAGTTATGATTTTGGAGAGTTTTTTTATCATATTCAAAAAACAATTATTGAATATAATAATGGGTTAGGAGACTCAATTCATAGTCTAATAATGCAAAATAATAATATAAAACACATTCTAACAACAAATGAAGGAGACTTTCAAGGAGTTAATGGTACAATTGCAATAAATCCATTAAAGTCCTTTACAATAACAAAATGAAACAACAAATTAAAAAATCCTCAATTGAATGGAAAGAAGTTGTACTTTCAGAATTTGCTAAATGCCTAAACGGTTTCGCATTTAAATCTGAGAAGTTTAATGATGAAAAAAAAGGAATTCCCTTAATAAGAATAAGAAACTTATTTAATGGAAAGAGTGAAACATATTACTCTGGAGAGTATGTTAAAGAGTATCTTGTTAATCAAGGAGATTTTTTAATTGGAATGGATGGAGAGTTCAAGATTTTTGAATGGAAATCAGAAAAAGCGTTATTGAACCAAAGAGTTTCTAAATTATTATTTGATAAAGAAAAGATAACACCAAAGTATATTTTTTATTTAATCAACCAAAAATTAAAAGAGATAGAGGATAAAACCCCCTTTGTTACAGTTAAGCATATTTCTTCAAAACAGATTGAATCCATTAAAATCCCACTCCCATTCCGCAACGGACACCCAGACCTAGAAACCCAAAAACAAATAGTCTCAATTCTAGAAAAAGCTGAACAGCTTAAAGAAAAAAGAAAACAAGCCATAAAACTCCTGGATGAATATGTTAAAAGTGTGTTTAATGAGATGTTTGGGGATCCCAGTATAAATCCAAAGAAATGGTCAATTAAAACCATCCAAGAAGTAGCTCTTGATAAGAAAGGATCTATTAGAATGGGTCCATTTGGAAGTCAACTAAAAAAACACGAACTTGTTACTGAAGGCGTCAAGGTTTTATGGATAGAAAATATAGTTGGTAATAAATTTAATCCGGGAGGAACAAAGTATATTACTGAAGAAAAATACGAACAACTTAAAGGATTCACAATAAATAAAGGAAACTTGCTTATTACTATGATGGGAACAATAGGTAGGGTTGAGATAGTTCCAGATATAGGTAAGGCAATAATTTCATCTCATCTACTAAAGATTGAGGTAAATAATAAAATTTGTGATCCTATTTATCTCAAAAAAATAATAATGTCTCCATTTGTTCAAAATCAGTTTAAAGACGCATCTCATGGTGCAATTATGAGTGGATTAAATGGAGGAATTATAAAGTCTACAAAAATCCCACTCCCTCCTCTCCCACTACAGCAAACCTTCGCTTCAATTGTTGAACACGTTGAAAAACTAAAAGAAAAGCAAAACAAGAGCTTGCAAGAGATTGAACAACTATTTAATGCCTTGATGCAGAAAGCGTTTAATGGAGAACTGGTAAAATGAAAATCTCACAAGAAACAAAAGATATTACTAGATTCTTCATAAGTCTAAGGGGAATATTCATAATGATCATTTTAGTTATAATTTTCATTTCAATAAATAAAGTCTTGATTAAATTTGATCAGGTTTATAGAGTTCTAGGAATTTTGATCGCATTTATTGGATCATTAAGCATTAGTTTGATAATTCCTAATCTGATAATGAAGCATATTATATTGTTTAAAATATCTAAATATAAAAAAGAAAATAATCCTCAAGTTGCAATTATTATAGGTTATGATACTTGGAGAGGTCTATTTGTTTCATCGTATTTAGGAGTAGATTACTTAATTAAAGCTATTAATCAAAGAGGTTTAAATTCCAAATTGTATATTCGCCCAACAAAAAGAGAATTTAATAACATAATAAAAGATAGTAACATAAGGATATTGTACTTAGTCGGTCATGGTAGTAAAAGAGGGTTTAGTCTTAATAAAAAAGAATCAATTTATTATTCAGATTATGCAAATTCTAATATAGTTAAAGATGAAATTAATTTATATCATTGTGGGCATAGAGAAGGAAAAAACATAATAGATTATTTAGTTAAAAAAGAAAATAGGAAGAAATGTTTTTCTGCGAATAATAAAGTAATGGTTATATCTTATGTAATTAGATTCTATGACTTATATAAACAAGAATCTAAAAAGAAAGGAGCTAAAAGAGGAGCTCAAAATAACTAACATGCCAAATCAAAAAACTTATAAAGCCTACCCTATTAGTAATATCAGCAATCTTCGGATTGTGAGTATGAGCCCCAGTGATTCGCAAGAGTTGCTGGATGATTATCATTTTTCTATTAATCTTGGAGGTTTTGAATGCAAGATACTTTAGTCTTTGTTGATGATGGATTCTTTGGATTAGTCAAAAATCATTTTCAAAAAGGAGATAGCAAACCAAAAAGATATTTACAGACTTTTAGGAATATTTGCAAAAAAGAGGATTTAAATTTGAAACATCTATTTGTTTATATGGCTCCACCTTTCCAAAGCCCTAAGCCTACAGAGAAAGAATTATTCCTTATGAGACAATATCAAGGTATGACTAAGATGCTAAGAAATAAAAATTGGGTCACATTAAGAGAAGGAAGATGTCAAAAGATAATTAACAGACAAGGAAAAGAAGAATTTTACCAAAAAGGGATCGATGCATTAATTATTTTAGATATGTATGACATTAAAGAGAGCCACCCACTTATAAAGAAGATAATTTTGATTGCTTCTGATTCAGATTTTGTCCCAGTTATAGAAAGGATGAAGCAAAAAGGCATAGAAGTAATAATTTATACTTATTTTGATAGAAAAAGACATTCTAGATTCTCAACGTCTAATCACCTTTTGAAAGTCGCCTCAAAATGGAGAAAATTAATAAAGAAAGACTTTGAAGACCCAGAGCCTCCAAAAAAAGAGATTAAGCAAACCTCTAAAAATCAAGAAAACCAAAAAGATAATGGAGTAAATAAATAACATGTTACACAGCGAACTAAAATCCAAGATAAACAAGTTATGGGATAAATTCTGGAGCGGAGGGCTTTCTAATCCCATTACCGCAATTGAACAAATGTCATACTTACTCTTCATGAAGAAACTTGAAGATGAAGATAACAAAAGACAACAAGAAGCAGAATTTACTGGAGAAAAATATACTTCAATCTTCAAGGGACAAGAAAACTGTAAGTGGAAAGAATGGACTACATACCCAGCTGAGAGAATTCTAGATCATGTTAGAGATAAAGTATTTCCATTTATGAGAAACTTAGGAAATGAAGATTACAATCAATACATGAAAGGAGCTAACTTCGGAATCCCTACAGCCCACTTACTCATTGAAGCAGTCAATATAATCAATGACATGCACATTAAAGAACAAAATCAAGATACTCAAGGAGACCTCTATGAATATCTTCTTTCAGAATTACAAACTGCTGGTAAAAATGGGCAGTTTAGAACACCTTCACACATAATCAAAATGATGGTTAATTTAGTTGACCCTAAGATAGATGATAAAATACTCGACCCAGCATGTGGAACAGCTGGTTTTCTTGTAAGCGCCTATAAACATATTCTTGAATCAAATAAGAAAGAAGGAATAAGTAAGCTTACTCCTAAAGATAAAAAGAAGCTTGATGAAAATTCTATATTTGGTCTAGACATTGATGAAACAATGGTAAGAATTTCTTTAATGAATCTAATGATGCATGGAATAAAGAAACCAAATGTAAAAAGAAGTAACGCTTTATCAGATTCAGAGCCAAGACCTTCAGATAACACTTATGATGTAGTTCTGGCAAATCCCCCTTTCAAAGGAAGCTTAAACATTGCTGAAATTAGT
>JAGVXB010000037.1 GCA_018303995.1 Candidatus Pacearchaeota archaeon | reverse complement strand
TTCCCCCTTCAATTTTCACACCAAATATTGCAGGTTTTGTATTCCTGAAAACATATTGATGAAGGATTTTTAATTTGCATATTGTTGAAAGACCCATAAGACGATTTTTCTCTAACTCTCTTCTTTTTTCATCTCTATATTTTACTGAGTTTTCAATTAATTTGTAAACAACTTTGTCTGTTATTATTTTTATATTTCCTTTGATTTTATCCGCTTCTTCATCCAATGTGCTGTTAAACCCAACAATCATCGTGTCTAATTCATTTATCTCAAGATTTGCCTTGGCGTTTATAATATCTGTTTTGTTAATATTACCAATTCCTGCTTTTAGAATTGGAATATTTGCCTGTTTTAAAAGTGTAAGGAGAGCTTCTAAGCTTCCAAGTGAGTCTGCTTTAACTATAATTCCTTGCTTGTCTGTTTTTAGCGCTTCTGTTAACTCTTTCTTAAACTCTTTTTCGATTGCTTCCTTATTTCCTTTGTATAATGTGAAGGGCATTCCTGGCAGTATGTCTATTTTCTCTGTTAGCTGCATTCTAAATCCTGATGCTGCCTGAATTTTTTCCTTTGGCTTAAATTTGTCGGATAAGGGTTCAATTTCTTCTAGGACTCTTATTCTTGTGATTGACGGTTTGCCTTCTATGTTTGCTACAGCTATTTCATCTGTCTTAGAAAGAACGCCATCATAAAGTATTGATTCTGCGTAACTTCCAGCCTTTTCTTTTTTTATTTCTAATATAACTCCTTTTGCTTCTTTGCCTAATTTAAGTTTTTCAGAAAGATATCTTTGACTTAAACCACAAAGCATCATTATTAGCTCTTGAATTCCTTCTTTTGTTTTAGCAGAACACGGAATTAAGGCTATTTTTTGTGTGAAGTCGGTTATGTTATAATATAAATCAGCATCAAATCCATAGCTATTCAAAGCTCCGATTATTGTTAAATATCTTTCATCAAATATTTGCTTTACTCTTGCAGGCTGTGTTTCAATGCTTCTTTGTAGTTCCATTTGTTCTTTAACTCCACTTCTCCAGCCTGAAATATTATCTATTTTATTCAATGCAATCATAAATGGCGTCTTGTTATGTTTGAGAATTTGAATTACCTCTGATGTCTGAGGTTTTATTCCTTCATTTACGTCTATAACTAAAACAGCCAAGTCTGCTAAACTTCCTCCTCTTTTTCTTAGATTGGTGAATGCTGCATGTCCGGGAGTATCAATTAATAGGAAACCCGGAATGTCTAATTTAAGCCCTCTTTTTTCTATTAAAGGACAGGCTTTTTTTAGCTGACTTATGGGGTATGAAGTGAATGAAATTTTCTGAGTTATTGCTCCTGCTTCTCCTTCCTGGATAGAACTATCTCTAAGGCAATCTAAAATGCTTGTTTTTCCGTGGTCAACATGTCCGCAGATTGTGACGATTGGTTGTCTTATATTATGTGTTTGATGTGGTGGTGTCATGAAAGATCAAATTTAGGTTAGGTTAAAAAGGTTACGAGTCTGGAATTTTATTAAAAGAAAGAGTTTTTATTTGAATTTATCAGGACCAAAATTAATTAATATTTTTTTAATTTCATTAATAGTCTCCTGCTGGTCTTTTTTATCAGACATCCTAACAAATTTTATTAACAAATCTACTAGCTTTGATTCATCCATTACTCTTAATTTATATCCATCTGTGATGAAATAAAATCTAAAGCCTTTATATCTCAGCTCTTTGATAACAACTCCTCCAACATTTCCAAGCAATTTTCCTTTGTGGGGATTATCTTTTAAAGAAAACATTAATTTGAAGATGGTTTTTGATTCTTCTTTGAATTTTTTCAGAATTTCGTTTTTTAGGTCTTCAGCTATGCTTACCTCGGCCATTTCTTATTTGCCTCTTTTATGGCTTCTTCAATTGGAATAAATCCTTCGCTAGACATCAAGAATTTTCTGAGATGCTCTTTAACTGCAAGATCATAAATTCTTCTTATGATTTCATCATAACTTTCCCCTTTGCTCCCAAATGATGAAATTTTTTCCTTTGTCTCTTTGCTTAATTGTATAGTTGTTATGTCCATTTTAATCTATAGTTACTATGGTGGCTATAGTTTTTAAACTTTTTGGTTTTTCAGAGAATTAGTTTTTAATTAGAAGTTTAAGGTAAATAATCATCTGATTGTTTATTTTGTAGAAAATCAATAAAAGTAAGGATATTTTCTACCCATGTCTTTCATATGCCTAACCAATTTTTTTGATAAGTAAGGAACCAATTTGTCAAATGTCCTCATTTTCATATTTTCAAAGAAAGAAACATGGACAATATTATCTATATCTTGATCTCCAAATTCAAAACACTTACTCAAGAATATTCCCACTTTTTTTAATGTGTTTGTTTCCTCTTTTTTTATAACTTCTTTCACGAAAGGAGTAAGGTAACACCCAAATAATACATGAATTATCTTTTCTCCATCATTATCTTTTAGGAATTCTTTATAGGTTATTTTAAATTCTGGGACACATTTTATCAAGAATTCCCCCACATTATCTATTGTAATTTTTTCCATTAAAAAAAGGATTATGTTAACTTAATAAAACTTACTAAAAAATCAGGTATTTGTTTATTTCTAAAATTCTCCGTTATACTTATTAAGTAGCACAGGGGGTAGATTGTTTACTTGCTAAAATCACAAGATAAGATCTCAAAAAGCCTAAGAAAAAATATAAATAAAAAGGGATAAAGGCGTCCGAAGCCAGCAAAGCCCATCCGAAGATAAGCTCAAGGCTGATTGCTCCGCCTTATCCGCAACTACTTATTTATTAAGACAAGGTTGTATATAAGGATTTCGTTGGTGTTGTTTACCTTCAATTTTTAATACAATTTTAGCACAACAATTTTTAAAAACCCTCTTGATTTTAGCCGACTATGGTAGAAAAGTTAGAAGAACTTGCTATTTCGTTAGCCAATAAGTTTTTTCTGGCAGGATTCTTATTAAGTGGTTTTTCAAATATGATTGCTCCAGGAGGGATACTTGAATATAGAAGATGTGAGCAAGGAACTGCCACGTACCACATTTCAAATATTGCTACGGTGGTTCCTTATGTTGTATGTCACCCTATAGACGCTCTTACAGATTTCAATCCAATAAATAAAGAATATTTTGAGTAATTTGTGGAGATAAAAGTACATGGCTGAAGGAATTTTGGTTTACACTCTAGACAATCTACCTCCATGCGTCATTAGGTTAGCAGATGATTCTAATTATGACACGACTTTAAGAGCTCTTTCCTTTGATCGAAAATTTCATTATATTTGGGATAAGCAGGGAGTTTCTGGAGAAGAAGCAGGTGGAATTGTGGGAAGAATTTCCAAAATAATAAAAGACAGAATTGGAAAGGATAAATCTGTAAGCCTTCACGAAGAGTTAGATCAAGCTTTTCCCTGATTATATCCATCTCATCAATATTGCTAATCCAATTAAGAATAATAAGATTCCTGCCACAAGGTGGAGAGTTCTAACATGCTTATCTTTCCAGCCAGTAACGTCGTCTATTTTTGCGAAGCCGAAATAAACTATTCCAACTATTATTAACATAGGGAGAACAAAGACTAGATTATAATATAAAAGCCAAGGCAATGCTCCTAGAATTCCTAGATCAGCAAGCAACCCCGATGCAACTATATAAGGGCCCATTGTGCAAGGAAGCAAGAACAAGGTGACTATAAATCCAATAACAAAAGCTCCTGACGGTGAGATTATTTTTTCAGCCCATCTCTTTGCCATAGGCCTCATAAAAATAGGCATTTCTGTGGCAAAGCTGCCTTTTTTATACATAAAGTAGTCTTTAACGTGCAACGCCCCCATGATCATTGCTATTGTCGCAAGAACATTGTATATAATTCCAGAATTTTCCCTTAGAAATTGTGCAAAGACATTAAAGAATTGAATTATTATAAGTCCGTAGACTAAATACCCTATGAAAACTGCCGAGACAAAAGCCAAACCCCCATAGAGAACTTTTCTTTTTTTTCCAGGATTATTAATGAGTATAGAAATTAAAACCATTGCAAGAATTGCAATCTCACACGGATTTACAGAATCAGCTAATGCAAGAGTAGTAATTCTTAGGAAGTTAGTCATGTTTTATTTAATGAGATTGTGTTTTTAAAGGTAAGGTTAATCATCTCGTGGGACATTAATCTTAAGGATTAAGTTAGCTACATAAACCGAATAATTAGTGAGCTTTTTGGTTCACTGCCCAATCACAGCGTATGACTGAAAAGTTTAACGCTGTAATGAAGATGTGAACTCAATGTTCAAATTTATAAAGTTGATTTTATTATTTTAAACATGGGGAAAAATATTAGTTCTGTTAAAGTTATCGCATTTGATTTCTGGGGAGTTTTCGCGAAGCTTAATCCTCCACTGAATAAGTATCTTAAACGGCAAAACATTTCCTTAGATAAATATTCAGATCAGATTCACAATTTGATTGTAGAACATGACCTTAATAAAATAACTGAACAACAATTCTTTAAAAAATGCTCAGAGATTTTTAATTTTGAAATTCCATATCCGCTATGCAAATATAACTTTCAAAAAAACGATTTGAATGATAATTTAATAAAAATTGTTAAAAAGTTGAAAGAAAGGTATAAGATAGCTCTTCTAACAAATAATAACAAAGAATACTGTGAAGAATTTCTATTCAAAACTGGTCTGAATAAACTTTTTGATGTCGTGGTTTTATCATATGAAGTTGGTTATCGTAAACCTGCTCCAGAGATTTATCAAATATTAATAAGAAGGTTGAAGGTTAAACCTCAAGAAATTCTTTATGTAGATGATGGGGCATCAAAGTTAATTCCTGCCAAAAAGATAGGAATGGATACCATTCAGTATAAGGGCAAAAAAACAGACCAAATCTTAAGGAAGATGACGGAGAATTAATCTTCTTGAAAAATGAGCATCGGAAGATTTATAAACATTCATTAATAATGAATAATTATTCACTTTAAGTGAAAGATATAACATGATACCAAAGAACACAAAGAAGATAATAATCTACTTACTGAGGAATTTAGAGATAGTTAATATAAATCAGATCTCTAAGAATCTCGAGATAAGTGTGGGAAGTGCATTTAAAATTTTAAAGGAATTAGAGAAGAACAACCTAGTCTTATCTTCTAATTTAGGAAATGCTAAGTTCTATCAAATTAATTTAAATAACGAAGAAACAATAAAATGGTGTGAAATTCTTCTGTCAGAAGAAAGAAGAAACCTAAAAGGATACTCAAAGATTTATGCAGAAGAAATACAAAAGTTTGAACATTCAGAACTGATTATTTTATTCGGTTCTGTTTTAAACAATAAAGATTTTAATGACGTTGATGTTTTGTTTATCACAAACAAACCTAAAGAAGTTACAAGGTTTTGTTTAAATCTATCGAAGATAAGAACTAAGCCCGTAGTTCCTTTGATATTAAAGAAAGAAGATTTTATTAAAGAAATAAAAAATAAAAAGGAAGTAGCTTTAAATATTCTAAAAACAGGAATTATATTAAAAGGAGAATCAGCATTATTAAAG
>JAGVXB010000035.1 GCA_018303995.1 Candidatus Pacearchaeota archaeon | reverse complement strand
GTTTCTCCGTCATTTATTTTTCCTCCCGGAGCACAGAATTTTCCTTGATGAATTGGATGCCTTGATTGAGTATAGTCTATTAGAAGAGTTTTGTATCCATGCCTTAAATAACATATGACTGCTTCTTTTAAAGGAAATGACATAAAAGATGAAATTAAGAGAGCTATAAAATAATTTGTATGATTAAGATTTCTTGAACTTAGATACTTCTTCTAGGACGTCTGCGTGGCCTAATAAGGCTGCACGACAACAATAACGCTCTAAACCTAAATCTGTAAGAACTTTTCCGGCTTCTTCGCCAGAGCTAATGCGCTTCTTATATTCTTCCCACATCTGTCCTATAGGTTTACCGCAACCGAAACATCTTACTGGAATAATCATATTCTAAAATGAAAGAAGAAGGTTTTTAAACATTCCGTTAGAACAAATGTTATGAATAAACCTCTAATAGAACTTGAAGATGTAACTAGATATTATCATATGGGAGATTCTGTAGTAAAGGCGATTGATGGAATAAATATTTCTATAGACAAAGGAGATTTTGTTGCGATAATGGGCCCTAGCGGGAGCGGGAAATCTACTGCGATGAATTTGGTTGGGAGTCTTGATTTGGCCACTCATGGTAGAATCCTTCTTGAAGGTTCTGATATTGAAAAATTTGGAGAATCTGAACTTGCACAGCTTAGAGGTAGGAAAATAGGGTTTATATTTCAAAGTTTTAATTTAATTCCTAATTTGACCGCGAAAGAGAATGTTATGCTCCCGATGATGTTTCAAAAAGTAGAGATAATAGAAAGAGAAGAAAGAAGTGAAAAACTGTTGAAACTTGTTGAACTTACTGATAGAATGGACCATTATCCTAATCAATTGAGTGGAGGACAACAGCAAAGAGTAGCTATTGCTCGCGCTTTATCAAATGACCCTGAAATAATTTTAGCAGATGAACCTACTGGAAATTTAGATACTAAGACTGGAGAACATGTAATGAATTTGTTAACTACTCTAAATGGGCAGGGAAAGACTATTATTTTGATAACTCACGCTCCGGAAGTCGCTACAACGCATGCTAATAAGATATATTGGTTGAAAGATGGAAAAGTTGAGAAAGTTACTGTTCGTAAAGGTAGTGGTTGGATAACTAAGAAGTAAAAATCTCAATATAATTACTACTAAACACTAACTAACTTTTAGAATAAGTTTTATAAATGATAATTTGAAAATTAAAATATGAATAATTTGTTAAAACTATTGATTAGTTTTTTATTACCTTTATTAGTTCTTACTAGTTTTAGCTATGCATTATCTGTTGATTCCATTACCGTGGACAAAGTATCTCCTGGAGAAGAAGGAACGATAAGAGTGGATGTTGAAAATGACGGAAATAATGACCTCGACTTTTTGTCTTTTAATATAAACTTTCTAGGGGACAAAATAATTCCTATTGGAAGCTCTGGTGCATTTGTGAACAGATTAAAAGAAAACGATGATGAAACTTTCGTGTTTAAATTCAGAGTTACTAATAGTTTGCCTGCCGGAACTTATTCTATCCCATATTCAATTAAATATGAAGAAGAAGGTAATAAACGCGAACAGAACGGAATAATTGGAATAGTAGTTTCTGCAGAGCCAGAGCTAGAGATTGTTGCAGAAATTCAAAATCCTGTAATTGGACAAACTGGAAAATTGAATATAAAAGTCGTAAATAAAGGACTTGCTGATGCAAGGTTTGTTTCGTTATCTATTGAAAGTGAGGATATTACTATACTTTCAGAACAGTCTGAATATATGGGTACAATAGAGTCGGACGATTTTGAGTCTGCTTCTTTTGACGTAGCTTATAATAAAAGATTGTCTACAATTCTAGTTAACTTAAAATATAGAGATTTTGATAATAATGAACAAACTATTTCTGAAAACATTCCGTTGAGAATTTACACTAAAGAAGAAGCAATAGAAAGAGGTATTTTAAAGAAAAGTAATGTGACCTTATATGTTGCTGTTGTCTTGATATTACTTTTTGTATGGATATTAGTCAGAGTTATTCGTAAAAGGCGTAAAAAACTTAGAAATTAGAGGATTGGAGGTAATTATATGATATTAGACTATTTTCATCTTGCCGTTAAAAATTTAAGACATAGAGGAATTAGAAGCTGGTTAACATTATTAGGGATTTTTATAGGAATAGCTACCGTAGTTTCGTTAATAAGTCTCGGTGGTGGTCTAAAGACTGCGATTAATTCTCAATTTGGAATAAGTTCTACAGAAATAATTAGTGTTCAGGCCGGCGGTCTTAATGCTTATGGGCCTCCTGGAAGCGGAGTTGTAAGCCCATTGACGATGGATGATGTTGAAGCAATTGGGAGACTTAATACTGTTGAGATAGCAATACCTAGGCATGTTGCTTCTGGAAAGATGGAATTTAACGAAGTAGTACAATTTGGATATGCTATGTCTATCCCTATGAGAGATGCAAGAAAGATTACGTATGATACGCTGGAATTAGAGGTAGAAACAGGAAGACTCCTAAATGAACAAGACACGGATAAAGTAGTATTGGGAAATAATTTTTTTGTAAATGAAGAAATATATGGCAAAACCATAAAGCCTGGAGACAATGTAGTCGTACAAGAAAAAAGGTTTGAAGTAGTGGGTATAATAAAGAAAAAGGGAAGTTTTATTTTTGATAATATTGTAATGATGAATGAAAAACAGTTGGTCGATCTTTTTGATTATGGAGATAAGGTGGATATTATCGCGGTAAAAATAAAGAGTAAAGACTTGATGGATAAAGCAGTCGATGAAATTGAAAAAGAAATGAGAAAGAGAAGAGGGGTTAAAATTGGAGAAGAGAACTTTGAAGTTTCAACTCCTCAGGCTGCTTTGTCTACAGTAAATCAAGTGCTTACAGGAATACAAATATTCCTAGTGATGATTGCAGCTATTTCAATAATTGTTGGAGGTGTCGGAATTGTCAATACTATGACCACCTCCGTTTTAGAAAGAACAAAAGAGATAGGTATAATGAAAGCCATTGGTGCCAAAAATTCAGACATATTTTATTTGTTTTTAATAGAGTCTGGTCTTCTCGGACTAGTTGGAGGAATTGCCGGAATAATCCTTGGAATAGGAGTTGGATATTTTGGAACAGTTATGATAAATTCTTTTTTGGGTGCATCGAGTAGCCCTAAGATTGACTGGATATTAATTGCATTCACATTTTTGGGAAGTTTTATCGTTGGAGCCGTGTCAGGCATAATCCCTGCAATCCGTGCTGCAAATCAAAAACCTGTGGAGGCATTGCGCAGTTAAGATGATAAATAAAGAATTAATTAAATATTCCTTAAAATATATGATACATAGAAAAGCAAGGAGCTTTCTCACAATATTTTCGATACTTATAGGAATTGCGACAATATTTATTTTTGTCAGTTTCGGTCAAGGATTATTTAATTATGTAAATGATTTAAAATATAGTTCTGGAGCAGATAAATTAATAATCCTTCCAAAGGGTGGGGGTGCTCCTGGGTTAGTTGATACTTTTTCCCTTACTAAAGAAGATATTAAGGCCGTTGAAAAAGTATCAGGAGTTTATGAAGCTACAGGAATATATGCCAAACCTGCAGAAATCAGCAAAGGCAGAATCAAAAAATTTGTATTTTTGATAGGTTATGATCCTGAAACAGATTTGATAATGGAAATTTCAGGGATAAATATCATTGAGGGTCGCCAACTTAAAGAAGGAGACGATCAAAAGATAGTGCTTGGCTACAGCTATATGATTCCTGATAAAATATTCCCTAATGCATTAACTCTTAATGAAAATATAGATGTGCAAAATAATAAATTGAAAGTGGTTGGATTTTTTGAGGGTGTCGGAAATCCACAAGATGACTCAAATATTTACATAACGGATAAATACTTTGAAGAAATTTACCCTAATAGTTCTGGAAAATATGGGGAGATTATAGTTCGTGCAGACCCGGACAATCTTGCCCAAATAATAAATAATATAGAAAAAAGGTTAAGGAGTTCTAGAGGGTTTGAAAAAGGAAAGGAAGATTTTTATGTATCTTCATTTGAAGACTTATTAAAACAATTTACTAGTGCTCTTAATTATATTGTTTATTTTGTTATTTTTATTGCTTTAATTTCAGTAATCGTCTCTGCCATAAATACTGCAAATACTACAATTACTTCAGTTTTAGAAAGAGTAAAGGAAATAGGAATAATGAAAGCGATAGGGGCTAGGAATAGAGAAATATTTGCTATATTTGTCTTTGAATCTGGGTTCTTGGGATTTGTCGCAGGGTTAATAGGAATAGGATTGGGTGTTTTAGTGACAAGTATAGCCAAGACAATTTTGAACGGCCTTGGATGGGGTTTCCTTAGTCCATATTATTCTTGGGAATTATTTATTGGATGCATATTATTTGCTACATTTACAGGAGCAATTTCAGGAATAATTCCTGCATGGAAAGCTTCAAAGATAAGAACGGTAAATGCTTTGAGATACGAATAATTAGAATTATTTTTAGAAGATTATCCTTATTCCTCATAAAAATTTATAAAGGGATAACTCTTGAAGTTAAAAATAAGGGGGAAATGATGGGTAAATGTGTTTATTGTAAGGCGGAAATAGCCGATAATCGGGCAGTTGATGTGTGCACTCCTTGCGGACATGGGATTTGGGGAACTAAAATGTTTGAAGCGATAATAAGTAATATGGGTAGTGCCAGAGATAAAGGAGACCTTTATCAAGGAAGTGTTACATCTGTGAAACAGAACTTTAAGACTACGGAAGCTTTTTAAAGGACTTGCGTCAGATATTCTCATGCTTACAAACAAGAATATTCGAAGTCGTGGAAAGGTTTCGTTGACCAAGTATTTTCAACAGTTTACTGAGGGAGATAATGTTGCGATAGTTAGAGAATTAGCTGTTCAAAGACCTGGTTTCCCTTCGCGCATACAAGGTAGAACTGGCGTCGTGATTGGAAAGCAAGGAAATTCTTATGTTGTTTCAATTAAAGATTTCACTAAAAAGAAAACATATATAGTAATGCCGGTTCACTTAAAGAAAATAAAGGTAATTTAAAATGATTTTGAAAATGACGCCCATTCATTTAGCAGACGTGCAAGAATTATCGGGAGATTTAGATTCTAAACCTGAATTGCGAGATTACTTAAAAGAATTTTCAAAATTAGATAAGAAAAAAGCAGATACTTTAGCAGAAGGGCTTAGAGGCATAGGAAATCCTAAAATAAGAGAAGATTCTATTGTTAAAATAATCGATTTGCTCCCTAGAGACGCTGAAAGTGTTTCAAAAATATTTAATGACTCATCTTTGGATGAGAAAGAAGTAAACGAAATTTTATCCGTCGTCAAGGAGTATTGAAATGATTAAGAAAGACGACTATGCTTTGGTGTTAGATTATCTTGCTAATGGGTATCCCATGGCTGGAAATATGAAGCCCGTTGTGCAAGCAATAGGTATTGAACATCTTGCTTTGCTTGAATTAGCGCCCGTAAGGGGAGTGCAAATCGCAATTAAAGAGAAGGTTTATATAGGGCCAGATAAGAGAGACAAGATATACTACATAGTTGGTAGGCTACACGTCGAGAAGCTTACTGAGACTGCAAAG
>JAGVXB010000026.1 GCA_018303995.1 Candidatus Pacearchaeota archaeon | reverse complement strand
TAACTTCAGGAGTAGAATTAACTGTAATAATAACGTCTTCATAATCCATAAAATCAACACTTTGTAAATTAACTTCAATATCAAATGAACTCTGAGGAGAAGCAGTAACACCAGAACTGCTTAAACTCAAAAGATAATCAAAAACCCAATTTATTCTGAGCCTATTAGCAAGACCATTACTAATAGAATTAGCATTATCTCTATTCACAACAACGAAATCATAATCTCCTCCAGGAACAATTCCTCCAAGAATACCTAAATTAACTAACCTATCTCCTCCAGAACTCCAAAGAACATTAGGAATTTCAAGCCCATTCGCCATCAATTTAATAGGGTCTAAATCCGTACCTATAATTTCCACAGAACCTCCAGAAACATAAGATAAAACATTAGGGACTATTGAAGAAATAGTAGGATTAGAACTCAATGAAAAATCCCTAGAATTAGAAACTCTCCCAGAAGTAGGATTTCTAACAGTAACAGAATGTGTTCCAGTTCTAAACATTCTATTTCCATAATTAAACTGTAAACTCGTAGCCGTCCTAGTAGAAGGCAAAACAGTAACAGTATTTAGTTACAACAATATTATTAGAACTCCAAGCAAAACTACCTGGACTAACACCATTCACATTTATAGAAGGATTCTGTTCAACACAACCGCAAGAATTCAAGTCACAATTTTGTGTTTGACTACACCCATTAACAGTTCCATCACAAGTAGCACCACAACTAAGAGGGTTTGTTGATCCTAGATATCTACACATATAATTCCCAGTTCCAGTTCCTGTAGGAACACATCTGTCTCCAAATCCATTAGATCGCGTACCAGAACATCCCAAAACCCAATCGCAAATATTTCCAGAAACAGCTTCACATGAGCTTAAAGTAGAATATGAGCTACATACATTAGAAACAACATTCACATTAGAACTCATAGCAGTTCCAGTTCTGTAAGACTTGCTTATATTTACATCACACTGAGCAACCTGCACTCTTGGAGTAGAAGAACTTGCACAATTAAATCTAGCAACATTACCAAACCAATTAACAAACCCACAAGAAACACCATCCAAAGTTCCAATAATACTATTTACATTAGAAGGACTAGAAGTGCAATCCAAATTAAAGTTAGAAGAAGTAAATACTTGTATAGGTACATTAATTCCAGTAATAGAAACAGTACATCCACCATCTCCATGCGTAACTGCAGGAACTCCAGCACCATCATAATCTCCTTCGCCATCGCAATCATTGTCCAATCTATCAATACATAATGAAGCGCCTGTCTCAACAGATGCGTAAGTAGAAGGGTAATTGCAAACACTCCATTGTCCTGATGCAGAGCATGTTCTCGTGGCACCAGCGCAAACTCCGACCCGGTTGTCGCAACTTTCCTGTTGATTAGGATTACAATTAAAAGTCGTCCCAGTAGGATAAGGCACGCCTGTAGGATACCATGCAGAATTTCCTACAGCATTATAAGCACGCACTCTATAATTATAAGCTGTATTTGCAACTAAACTTGTAGTCTGTGGATAAGTCAAAGTTCCTCCATTTCCAGAAGGCAAATTACTTGCTCCAGGAACATTAGCCCAAGAACTTTCAGGAGCAGTACTCAATTTATATTGTAAAGTAAACCCTTGTTCATTATTACTATTATCATTCCAATTTAATCTCATACTTGTGGCAGACAAAGCAGTAGCAGTTAATCCACTAGGAACATTAGGAACAGAGATACCAGAAACAGTGGAAGCAGTATTAGACCAAAGAGATGACCACCAGCTCTGTTCTGCCCTAACTCTATAAACATATTCAACACCTAAGGAAAGAGTATTATCAGTATAAGTTACAGTACTTGGGACAGTTACAGTATTTGCAGGTAAATTAGTAGCGCCGGAAAGATCTGCAAAAGTAGTGCAGCCAGCACCAGTACATCTTTGAACCCTAAAATTCAATTCTCCATTACTATTATCTCTCCAATCCAATCTAGCTTGAGTCGAAGAAAGTCGAGTAACAACTAAGTTAGTAGGAGTATTAGGAGGAGTTATAGAATAATCTTGATTAGAATATGAAGAAAATTGAGATCCAATATAAGCCCTCATTCTATAATTATATCTCGTATTTTCAACTAAACCATTATGCACTGTGCTCTCAGTATTAGGGCCAGAATTAGCGCCAGGAATCTGCCCCCATGTTCCGCCTTGAGGCATAAACTCAATCTGAAAACCTTCTTCATTGCTATTAGTATCAACCCATGTAATTTGAATGGAATTTGCATCTATAGGATAAGTATACAAAACCGGAGCGCTAATAGAAGAAGAAATCTGACAAGCGACATCACAGCAGATTCCTGTCCCTGTGTGAGACAATGAATTACCTGAACAAAAATATCCAGTCAGACAAATAGTTCCACCCTGCTGTGTACAAGACAGTGCTGGAGGAACATCAACTCGAAGAATATCAGAATATTCAGAATTTAATACATAATTAAAAGCCCTGACTCTATAATAATAAGTAATACCAGTAGCACCAGGAGAGACAGTAGTATCTGTAAAAGTATTGTCATTAACAAAACTAGTCCCAATCCGTGTAAATTCTGAAGTCGGCAACAAGCTCCTTTCAATATGGAACCCATTTTCATTATTGCTATTATCCTGCCAAGACAAAGAAACACTAGTAGGAGAAACAGAAGTAGAAATAAGTTCAGTAGGTCTGGCAGGAACACCCTGTACAGTCAAAACAACTCTATTAACACTGTAAACATTTCCAGGATTAACAACTCTAAGTCTATAAGCTCCAATAACGGCTGAGTTAAAATTAAATCTTATTTCTTGAGAATTAATAAATTGAATATTTGAGTTTGAAATTATGTTGCATTGAGAAGTAGAATCACAGATTTCTAATTCTGCAAGAGAATTAAAATTATATCCTCTAAGTGTAACTGGAGTATTTGTCCCAAGAGCAAAATATTGGGGTTGAGTTCCAAGTAAAAACGGAGTTGATGCACTCAAAGGATCATATTCATAAGCTCCAGCATCAGGAGAACCATCTCTTAAGACCCCTCGAATATCTGCAGGAGTCGTATATTGAGGTAAGGCAAAACCTATGTTAGGACTATTTTGTGTAGGCAAGAAATTATAAAACCGAGGTGTAAATTGAGTAGTATAAAGATTATTTACATTCATAAAAAGTGGATTTATAAATAAGTTATTCCTAAACTGAGGTCGTGAAGTAGAATTGTGCATATCTGCAAAATTCCAAATATAAAGATCTCGACCATGACATGAGCCCATAGCATTATGAGTTCTATCAGTCCAATCGCAGACACTCATTCCAGCCCAATCATTAGGAGGATTTGCGCCCACACGATAAAAGATATTTTTTTCAATAGTCGTCTCAGAAATATCTGGAGCATGATCAAAGTTAAAAACAACTTCATTAGCAACGTAAAAAATATTATTAATAAATCTAATATTTCTATGAGTTCTGATAAAGTGCCCCTGAAGAGGATCTCTATTATGCGCATATTGAACGGCTGGGTGAGCAGAAGCGTCTGGATTTACTCCATTTGATCCAGCTCTTGCAGCAAAAATATTTTGAGTGACTAAAATATTATCTATTCCATTAGCTTGCTCTCTTTGCGCATCATTATCTTCATAAAATACTAAAGGAGCTCTGCCTGCATTAAAAAAAAGGTTATTCCTAATAATGCCGTTTGTAGCACTATTCTTTATTTCTATATTATTCCATCTACTGCTATGGAAAGTATTATTTTCAAATGTAAAATCTGTTCCACCCCTCCAATGAATATTATGGCCATCGCAAGCATAAAATAAACTATTACTAATGACCCAGCCGATATCAGTATCTAAACCGCTAAAAGCATCATTTCTATAAAGGCAATGCTCAGTCCTAATATGATGAATTACAATATTGTCTAAAGTAACATAATCTCTACCGCTTATACCATAGCCAAAAATACCCCATCTTTCACCATTACGAATATCAGCATTTTTGAGCGTAACATGATCTACTACTGATCCAAAGCTAACCACTTCTCGCATGAGCTGATTAGGCAGAGTTTCTCCGTCAAGCTCAAAACCATCAACAATAGTGTACTTAGTATTTTGTGTAAACTTAAAAGCAGGATAGGAAACAGTATTACCTGTAAAAATGACTCGTTCCCCTGGATAGCTGATAAGAAGAATAGGTTGAGTTGCTGTCCCTTGGAGAGCATTATAGTTAGGATAAGCACTACCATCAGTATCCAGCGCTTCAGAATAAGTTCCTTCTCTATAGACTACAACATCTCCAGGTATAATAATCGAGGGTGAGTTATAAGGAACAGGTCTATGTCTATAAGGTAGATTGATGTTATTTGGTTGACCAGTCAAGTCATTCCCATCTAAAGAAATAAAGTAAACATTATTAATTTGATGAGTATAACCTAAATCGCGAAGATAATTTTTGAAATTATTGATATTAGTAAAATCCCCATATCTTGCAGTCACACTTGCTGGAGTATTAAGAGCGGGATCATTATCATCAGCATCCGCGCCTAACTCTGGAATAGGAGGAAATTCTAGATTATAGATAATATTAACATGTCTGTTTTTACCGCCAATAACATAGCCATCGCAATCTTTATCAATATATTGGTAATTATTACACCCTCTGCCTACAAAACCTGAGCCACTTGCACTTAAGTCTCCACCACCCATTTCACCATCACTAGGTCCTAAATCAATACCCTCATCAAAAACCGTCAACAAACTTGAAACAACCTTATCATTTCCAGAGTCAAAATCAACTTCAAAATAAATCTCTAATTCATCACCCTCAAAAATCTCGTCAAACAAATAATTAAAATTAGAACTATCAAAATCAATTAAAGCACGACCATTTTCAAAAGAACCTTCAAGAACGGTCACGCCGTCGTTAAAAAAAGTATCTTTCTCAAAAACCTCAACATCAAAACCACCAGCATCACAACCCTCGCCATAAACAACAATTTGAACATTTCCGCCAAATTCAACAGTCTTCTCACTCCAAGAAACACTATCAATAACACATCCAGAATCAATCAAATCAGAATTTTCAGACGAATTAGAAGAATTAGGACTCAAAGAAACACCGTCCTTATTAAATAAAACAAGATTCCTCCCAGTTCCAAAATCCGAAGCGTTCCTCACAAATCCATCATCAGCCAGAATAGGATTCCCAGTAATTTTGCCAAACAAATCATAAAAACTAAAAACATTAAAATAAAAAATTAAAGATATAATCAAAGCAACAACTAAAAAAACATAAGCCCTCTTTCTCATAAACTATTGAGAGTTATTAGTTTTATAAATTGTATCCTTAGGCTCCAGAAGTATTACTCTTTTCAATAACATCAATTAATTTGTTCAATCCTTTTTCCTCTCTTAAATATCTCAATATAAATATTCCCATAACTATTATTCCGATAACAAGAATCAAAACAGAACTCCAAAATACAACTCTTATTTCAATATCATTCTCTGTAGGTTCTGGAGTTTCTTCCTCCTCAAGTTCTTCTCCAAATGTATAATTACCCTTAGTTACAATAGAATCAATATTAACTTCATTATTATCTTTACTATCAGTACATCCCAAATCATTAGGATAATCTATCTTCCCATCCAAATCATTATCTTTCTTATCATTGCATTGCGCAGGATCTATCTTAGGTCTACGACTTCCTCCGCCCCCTCCCCCGCCACCACTAGTACTTCCAGAAGGTTCAGGAGGACTAACATCTCCACGAACAGTCAAAATTGAACTATGTTCTTTCGAAGTCTGTTCAGATGTACTTGTAAATGTAACTGTATAATCTTGAGCAACAACATTCCCAACATTCACAGTATAAGACAATGTACAAGTTAAATCAGGCTTACATCTATCTTCCCCATTAGGAGCCACAGTAATTTCAGGAGGAGAAACAATAGTAACAACAACATCTTCATAATCCATAAAATCAACACTTTGCAAGCCAACTTCAATATCAAATGAACTCTGAGGAGGAGCAGTAGCACTAGAAGTACTCAAACTTAAAATATAATCAAAAATCCAATTTATTCTAAGCCTATTAGCAAGACCATTACTAATAGAATTAGCATTATCTCTATTAACAACTACAAAATCATAATTTCCTCCAGGAACAATTCCTCCAAGAATACCTAAATTAACTAACCTATCTCCTCCAGAACTCCAGAGAACATTAGGAATTTCAAGCCCA
>JAGVXB010000031.1 GCA_018303995.1 Candidatus Pacearchaeota archaeon | reverse complement strand
AGAAATTTGTCGTTGTGAACAAATTTCTTGTGCTCAAAGTGCTGATACGGGGAAGCACTTTGACATGACTATTACATCCTATGGTGGAAGTGTGATTATGTCAAAGTGTATCTTAATAGAACACTTTGAGCATCCAAAAAACTACTCAAAGTTTTTTTGATACAGCTAGGTTAATGTGCTTGGATGGAAGAATGGTTTTGACTGTATGATCGGATAGTCCATATTTTGATTAATTGTTATACCTCTTAGATCTGGTGGGTAAAGTAAGATCTTTTCTAAATATTCTTTCTTCTTCAAGGTACTCTTATCTTGTACCTCCCAGCAAGCTTGAGGGGAGGTTTATTCTGAAAAGTGTCATATCTTGACACTATTTGAAACAAGAGAAACATTTATATATCGACATTAACTGATGTATTTATGGCAATTAAAAATACTATATATGAGGTGTTGATAAATAGGGGTAAAATTCACTCCAAAACAGAAATAGTTGCATTAATGAATGAATATGAAGAAAAATTTAGCATTAAAGTTAGAAAAGACTTATTGAAGTATCTAACTCGACACAAATATATTAGAAGAATTTTTGCTGGAGTTTATTATGTTAATTCCTTTGATGAGAAAGTTAGAGGGTTCTCTCAATTTGAAGACAAAGAGGTGCTTTTTATGGTTCTAAATAAGCTAAAAGTCAAATGGTATGTGGGGTTAGGATATTCTATTTATTTACAAGGAAAAACATGGCAAACTCCTAATCAGATATCGATAGTCAATACAAAATTTAGTGGAATTAAAAAAGTATTTGGGCTTAAAGTTAGATTCTATAAGACTAAAGAGACTCTTTTTTTTGGATTGAAAAGAATGAAAACAGAACATGAAATAGATTTTCTCTATTCAGATCCTGCAAAGACTTATATTGATAGAGTATACTTTGGAGAAACTTACGATTTAATAAAAGTAAAAAATACTCAAGAATACTTAAAGAGGTATCCAAAATGGGTTGGCAAGAGATAAATTTTGAAAAATATGTTGCAGAGATAAAGAAAAAATTTAAGGTTAGCATTGCTGATGAAATAATAAAGAAAGACTTGATTCTAACTTTTATTCTAGCAGAACTCGAAAAGGCAGGTCTTGGAAAAGAGCTTATTTTCAAAGGAGGAACGTTGCTTTCGAGAAATTACTTAAAATATCATAGGTTTTCTGAAGATTTGGATTTTGTGTATAAGGATTCTGGTTTTCTAAGTGGTCTGACTAGGAATCAGCGTGAGAAAAAGATAAAACAGTTCATAGATTTATTTACTCCAAAACTCAAAGAAGTGGCAGATGCTTTAGGTTTAGATTTTAGTACGGATAGAAGCGATATAAAATTTTGCAAAATTTTACATGGTAGGACAGTTTACACATTCAAGGTTTACTATTCAAAGATTCAATTTATAAAAATAGAAATAAACTTTATAGAAAAGATAGTTGATAAAACTCTGGAAGTTTCAGTTGGTGCTATAACTGATTTCTTTGATTCAAAAAGATTAATGAGCGATTTAAATTTATCTTATTCAAATTTTCAGGTTCAAAGCTATTCACTGAAAGAGATTACCTTAGAGAAATATAGGGCAACTTTGACACGAAATAAACTTCAGGAAAGAGATCTGTTTGACCTTTTTTTGATAAAAGATTCTCTTAAGGTAGATATAAATGAGATTATTGAAAAGATAAAGAATTCATCGCTTATCAAAAGAGATCTTACTAAATTGATTGGTGAAAAACTTGAGCCAATAGTTTCTTATGATCTGAAAGAGTTCGAAGAATTTAAAGAGAGAATTAAGCCTATTCTTATTGAAATATGCAAGAATTTTCTAAGTTCTTTATAATGTCAAAGTTTGTTAGTATATTAATGGAACTGCGGGCGGGTTTACGGTTGATATAGAGAACTGTAATATAAACTGCACAGTTCTCTATCTGCAAAAAACTTAAACTTCAAAGTTTTTTTCATGTAAAGGTGTGTCTGATGAACACCTTGAACCTCACCAAAACCACTAACCGTGAAGGTTTTGTAGATCAGTGAGGACTTTTGGATGCAAGAAAATTCTTCTAGAATGGAATTTTCTGCACAGAAATTTGTCGTTGTGAACAAATTTCTTGTGCTCAAAGTGCTGATGTTGGGAAGCACTTTGACGTTACTTCTGCTGGTGGCTCGGTTATTATTAAGTTGGGTTGATTAATTGAGGTTGATGGGTTTGATTTAAATTATTTTTTCTACTAATTCAATCAATAAATGTTTAAGGTCTCTAACATAAACATCAAAATTTTCTTTATTGAAATGCTTTATTACAAGAGGTCTGACTTCATCATATTGAAATTCTAAATTTTGGAGTTTATCTTTTGTTAAAATTAGGTTTTCTCTGTATTTTTCATAGTTATTTATTGAGAATAGAATCTTTTCTGTTATTTCATTTAGTAAATCTTGCGGTTTTATATTGAATGAATTGTAAATAAAAAGAAGGTCTATGGCGTCTCTTGATTTAATGGCTTTTCTTGTTAATAGCGAACGAACTTTTTCAGCTACAATTTCTTTAATGTTATAAACTTTTATTTTGATTGGATTGTAAAAATCAATAAATTCTTTGAAATAGATTTGGTCTTCTGGCATGAATTGAGATTGTTTGATTAAAGAAATTAATTCTCTTGTTTGACAAGGAAATATAATTTTTTCCAGAAAATTAATTTGAATTTTGATAAAGGAAGAATTTCCAGTTAAAACTGATGTATAATGGACTTTGAAGGTTACAAGTTTATTATTGCTTCCCAACATTATATATTTTGTATCTTTTTTATCAAATTTAAAGTCAAAACCTATTTTTTCAATTTGTTCTCCAAGTAAATCAATTTTCTCCTTGCAAATTTTCTTTATGTTTTTGGTTGATTTTCCTTTCCAAAACCCCTGATTAGCAAAAGTAAAATCTAAGTCTTCAGAAAACCTGAAATAATTGAGATATGCTTTAGCAAGACAAGTTCCTCCTTTAAACACATAGCTTTCAAAGTTTAGTTTTGAAAGTAATATGTTAAGATAAAAATCCTTTTCAATTAGTTCTAAAGCAGTTATATCGACTTTATCTTTTATTAAAGTTAAAAATTCATTGAGCTTGTCTTTGTCTATTTTCATCGCAATAGTTCTTTTAATTTATTTTTTACTATCTTATTATATTTATTAGACTCTTTAATGAATAAAAATTTGTTGAATTTATACTCCGTTAAATCTACATTTTTCTTTAAGTAAATCATATCTAAAAGTGTTTTTTCTAAATTACTATAATAAAGAATGATATTTTTATCTGTTTTTACTTTATTTAAACTTGAAAATAATGATGGTTTTATTTTTGTAAAAAAGAAACTTGAACCTGCTATTTTCATAGGTCTTGTTCTATTGAATTTATTATTAATCACAATATTTACAGGAAAAACTTCATGAGTTAAATTAAGAAATTTTAAAGCAGTGTTTAATCCAAAATACCATTTTACCTGTTTTTTTTCTAGACCAAGGGCTAAAAGTTCATAAGGTGAATATTTTAAAGAATTGAATTTCTTTTCTTCGTGGCTCTTTAAGTAGTAAACTCCCCTAAATATTGTTATAAGATATCTTTTGTTTAGCATAACTTTTCTCAAGGTATCTTTTTTGAAATTATATTTGGTTGCTAAACTATCAAAGTCTTTTCTAGTTAAAATTTTACCTTTTGCTTCTCTTAGGATTGTATCTATTTTATTCATAGTTTAATTCACCTTATTAGGTGAAATCTAATAAGTATATAAACTTTTCTTTTTTAGTTTTTTGTGAATGGAACTGCTGGCGGGTTCACTGTGACGGTTAATATAAACAAACCTTAATTCATGAAAAGGTTTTTAAAGAGGAAACGATTTGTCTTTGTAGGGGGTAAAAAGAGATGAAAAAAACAGGTGTTATAATATTGGTTCTTTCAATAGCACTTTTGGTTGCCATTGGATATATCGGTCTTTCTGTGTATCAGAATGTGAAGGCTCAAAAAGAACAGAATCTTTATATTCAAGGAGCGCAAGAAGGATTTAAGACTGCGATTGGCCAGATTATACAGACTGCAGCAACATGTCAGCAAGTTCCATTGACGTTTGAAAATACTACTATCAATATGATTGCTGTTGAATGTTTGCAACAACAACAAGCTGGCGGTCAGTAGATTTTTTAGATTTGTTTTATTTTTTTATATTTTTTTACTTCTTGTGGATAGTTTTAGCTTTTGTCTGTTTTAGATTGGTCGGCAATAGATGTTATTTTTTTGGCGGTAAAAATTGATTTAATGCTAGTTGAAATCTCTAGTCTTTACAGGTTGTGTCACAATTCAAATAATTTGCCTATAAAACAGATTCTAAGAAGCGAAAATTGTTGCTTCTAGTTTAACAAAACAAAAACAAAAACAAAAACTTATATAATTGCCTAGTATCTGTTTGATTATGAAACGAGATATAAACCTTAGTGTTAGTGTAGTTGAACATTTTGAACTTAAATTATCGAGTAGTATTATTATGGTGATTGAAAATGACTAAATATCTTGCTCTCAAAGATAAGATTACCGAATTCTTATTATATAATTCTCCCAATGGAGAAGTAAGAATAGAGGTATTTCTTCATAATGAGAATGTGTGGCTTACTCAAAAAAGAATGGCTGAATTGTTTGATGTTGAAGTTAATACAATTAACTATCATTTAAAAGAGATATTTAAATCAGGTGAATTGGATAAATATTCAACTATTCGAAAATTTCGAATAGTTCAAAAAGAAGGAACAAGAGTTATTGAACGAGAAACAGAATTCTATAATCTTGATACTATTATTTCTGTAGGATATAGGGTTAATTCTGCTAGGGCAACGCAGTTTAGGATTTGGGCAACTAAAATTCTAAAAGAATTTATTATAAAAGGATTTGTAATGGATGATGAAAGATTAAAAAATCCAAAGAATTCATTTGGAAAAGACTATTTTGAAGAGCAATTAGCAAGAATAAGAGATATTCGTAGCAGTGAAAGAAGATTCTACCAAAAAATAACTGATATTTACGCGCAGTGTAGCGTTGATTACAGTCCAAATTCAAAAATTACTGAGGATTTTTTTGCAACTGTACAAAATAAGCTACATTGGGCTATTACTGGACAGACTGCTGCAGAAATAATATATGCTCGAGCCAATAGCCGAAAAAATAATATGGGTCTAACAACTTGGAAAAATGCACCCAAAGGAAAAATAAGAAAAACAGATATTATGGATAATTCTGTGGTTTGTATGACTTATTTTCAGAATTATCCAGATAGAAAATTCTGTACGAGATTTCATATAACTAACAGAATTTTCTATACTATTGCAAAAAATTATCTTAACAAAACTGAATTGGACCTTTTGAATAGAATTGTGTCTATGTATTTAGATTATGCTGAGTTACAAGCTACAAATAGAAAAGTAATGTATATGAAAGACTGGATTTTAAAATTAAATGCTTTCTTACAGTTTAATGAGAAAGAAATATTACAAGGCAAAGGCAAAATTTCTCAAGAAGTCGCAAATAGATTAGCAATCGAAGAATATGAAAAATATATCGTTGAACAAGACAGGCTATATGAATCTGATTTTGATAAATTAATAAAAAAATTAGGTGATAAAAAGGGAATAAATTACTGGAAGAACTCTAACTAGGAAGGAGTTGATTTTAACAGTTATAAAAGTTATAAAAGTTGCGATGTGACAACTTTTATAAACAATTTTCTCTCACTATTTCGATGAGGAATGATGGTTTTAAGTTTTGTTTTGCGATTTGTTTGATTTTATCTTTTTTAATATTTATTTCCACTGTTTCTGCTGATATGAATAGCAGTAATTATAATATTAAATCCTCTGTCACTTCAAATGTCGGAGGGAATTCTACTTCTTCGAATTTTATATCTAGATTTATCATGGGGATAATTTCAGGGAATATTATTTCTGAAACTTATAAGAATTTTGTGGGTTTTTTTCATTCTACTGTGACTGATATAGTTTTTCCTCGAATTAATTTTACAAGCCCTACTCCCAACACTGGTTCTGCATTGTCTGGTAACTCAGTATTTGTGAATGTTTCTGCGAGTGATGACAGTTATGTTAGTTCTTTTATCGATTTTGATAGTTCTCTTGTTAGTTGGTGGAGAATGGATGATTTGAATTCTTCTAATGGTGTTGTGGATTATACTGGAAGGAATAATGGGAGTGTTTTTGGTGGAGCGGTGCAAACTGAAAGTGGAAAAATGGGAAAGGCGTTTGACTTTGATGGTGTGGATGATAGGATTACTACTCCTACTAGTTCTTCTCTTTCTCTTAGTGGGTCAAATAAATTTACCTATTCGGTTTGGGTGAAAAGAAGAGGGACTACTGGAAATAATCAGCCCATTGGAACTATTTCTAGCACTAATGCATTTACTTTTCAAATTACTAATGCCGGTGTTTTATTTGCTTGGTTATCTACAGCAAATGAAGGATGGCATAGTGCAGGCAGTGGACCTACTTTGACTAATTTGGACGGTGTTTGGCATAACTTTGTTATAACTTATAATAATGATACTAATACTGTTAAATATTATTCTAATGGTACTGAAGTGTATTCGAATAGTGCTTTGACTACAGGAAATCTTACGGCCAGCGCTGGTTCGTCTTTTTGGATTACTCAAGAAAATAATAATTATTTTAATGGAAGTATGGATGATGCTATTTTATTCAATAGAACATTAAACTCTTCGGAAATTCTTGCGCTTTATGCTAATACCTCTGCTAAATACTATAATAATAATTTTATTTCTTTAAGTGATGGCAATCATACGTTTAAGGCGTATGTTCAGGATTTATCTGGAAATGTGAACTTTACTGAGATGAGGACTGTTTCTACTGATAGTGTTTTTCCTATTGTTAATTTTACTAATCCTACACCTGCTAATGGGACGATTCAGAATAGTAATTCTATTCTAGTTAATGTTAGCGCTTCTGATTCTGTGAATAATATTAGTTCTTTTATCGATTTTGATAATTCACTTGTTAGTTGGTGGAGAATGGATGATGCAAATAGTAGTACTGTGTTTGATTATACTGGAAGAAATAATGGAACGGCTGCTTCTGGAGCTGTTCAGAATAGTTCTGGTAAGCTTGGAAAGAGCTTTAGCTTCGATGGGATAAATGGATATATTATTGCGTCAGATTCTTCAAGTCTTTATCTTGGCACAGCCGATTTAACTTTCAGTGCGTGGGTTTATCATACTAATTATACTTATCCGAAAACGACGTTTAATATGAGAAAATCCTCACCAAGTGGCTGTTATATAGATAGCAATAGAGGTTTTGAATTTGGTCATTCTTATTCTTCAACTGGAACTCAGTTCTGCATAAATAATGGCACTGCTAAAGTATCTACAACTGTTTCTTTTGATTTAGGTTCACGACCAACCGATTTTCAAAATAGGTGGGTTCATTTAGTTTATAATTATGATCGCACTAATGGTAAGTTCAAAGCTTATGTGGATGGAGTTAAACAATCAACTGAAGGAGATATTTCTGGAGTTACGGGAAGCATAAACAATTCAGGATCTCTAGATATTGGCACACTATATGGTTGGTATCTACAAGGTTCTATCGACGACGTAATGATATTCAATCGTTCACTTTCTTCTGGGGAGATTGTGGCACTTTATGCCAATACTACTAGCAAATATTATTCAAATAACTTTACTAGTCTTGCTGGTAAGACTTACAACTTTAAGGCTTATGCTCAGGATATTGCCGGTAATGTGAACTTTACTGAGCTTAGGACTGTAATTATATCTCTTCCACCAAC
>JAGVXB010000008.1 GCA_018303995.1 Candidatus Pacearchaeota archaeon | reverse complement strand
GGGACTCATGGAATCCGTAAGAAACTTCATGCAAGGCCTAAGAGGTTATCATCGTTCAATTGCAGACTTCCATGACTTGTTTCAATACGGAAAAATAGAAAATGAAGTCAAAGACATTCCAAATGCTCAAAATATACAAATAAAACACGGAGTAATAGAATTCAATAACGTCTCCTTCAAATATAACCAGAACGAACTATTCAAGAACTTCAATCTTAAAGTAGATCAAAATCAAAAAGTAGCCTTAGTAGGACATTCAGGTTCTGGCAAGTCAACTCTAGTAAAACTCATTTACCGATTATATGACTTAGATAAAGGAGAAATAATAATTGATGGTAAAAACATAAAAGATATAAAACAAAAATCTTTAAGATCGGAGCTAAGCATAGTTCCTCAAGAATGCGTTCTTTTCGATGACACCATTTACAAGAATATATCATTTTCAAATCCTAAAGCAACAAGAAGAGAAGTCTTGCAAGCAATTAAATTCGCTCAATTAGATAAAACAATTTCAAAATTTCCATACAAAGAAGATACAATTGTCGGAGAAAGAGGAGTAAAATTATCAGGGGGAGAAAAACAAAGAGTTTCAATAGCAAGAGCAATTTTAGCGAACAAAAAAATACTATTATTAGACGAAGCAACATCCTCGTTAGACTCAAAGACAGAAAGTGAAATACAAAAAGACCTGCAAAAGTTGATGCAAGGTCGAACTTCAGTCATAATAGCGCACAGACTGTCGACAATTATGTCTGCCGATTTAATCATCGTATTAGACAAAGGAAAAATAGCACAACAAGGAACTCACAATCAGCTAATAAGCAAACCAGGAATATACCGAGAACTCTGGGGTTTACAAAAAGGCGGATATCTTGGGGAATAAATTCCTACCAGCAGGTAGGAAAAAGTTTAAATAGTCATTCCTACTTTAAAAATAATGGAAATAGTAAGACAACTTAAACCAAAAGGAATTGTAGTAATTCCGCGAGATATAAGGAGACAAATATATTTAGAAGAAGGAGACTTTATTAGTTTTAAAACGGAAGGAGAAAAAATAATAATCGAAAAAAAGAAAAGCGATGTTAAAGCATTTCTCAAACATTTTCTACGATACCAAAAAAATGGAAAAACTATGACATTAGCAGAGTTAAAAAAAATAGAGGAAGAAAGTTATGATATACTTTGATACAAATATATTTGTTTATCCTCATACTGGAAACGATGCTGTATCTGGAGCATGTATAAAATTATTAGAAAAAGCAATGTCTGAAGAAATAAAAGCATGTACTTCTATTATCACATGGGATGAATTTCAATACGCATTAAAAAAGAAATTTCATGATAGGGAAAAAGCAGTTGAATTGAGTAAAGACTTTCTTGCTATGCCAAATATAATTTTTCTTGAGGCAAATAAAGAGATAATTGAAAGTGCCCAAAAAATAACTGAAAAGTATAATATAGCTCCAAGAGATGCAATTCACGCGGCAACAGCTATAATAAATGGAATAAAAGAAATAATCTCTGATGATCCAGACTTTGACAAAATCACAGAACTAAAAAGAATTAAAATTTAACCAACCGCATAATCTCTTAAATAAATCTTATATCTCTCTCTATTCTCCTCTAAAGTATTAGAATCTGCAGACAAAATAATCTCTTTAATCTGACACAATCTACCTACATCCATATCAATTTCTTTAAGAACTTTCAAATCCAAAAGCCCCATTATTTGAAAATATCTGGACTTTTTCTGTAAGTCAGATATGTCCTTATCAATACGCAAAGCTACTTGTCCTCTTCTTTCAGGACTCCAATAGTCAGTTCGTAGTTCTTCAATTTCAATCATCAAAAATAAGAAAAATCTGCCTATTTAAATCCATCACAAATCACAAAACTCTGAAGAGTTTTGTTAGTAGTTTTGTGATTACAGTTGACAATCTCCAAGAATCCTAACTCCAATATAAATACTTCAATTCGTTTAGTGAGAATTGAATGTATTAGAGAATATCAATTCTCTAAGATTGGAGATTTCAACTAGTATTAAAGTCAGTTAAAAAGTTACTTCTCTAAAATAAATCTTTCTGATCCTGCTTTGTATATTTTAATCTTACTTCCAACTTCAACATCAGGATTTTTCTGATACCATGTAATAAATGGTCTAACGCCATGTCTGCCTAACTGACTCAACATAGATCTATCAGCTTCCCCTCTTCTCGGAGCATTTAAATAAGAATCATGTTGCCGGTGCATTAAAAATGGTCCTTTATTTGTTTCAAGAATAAATTGTTTTCTTACACCAGGAAAGAATTCTCTCGCTTCAGCATCAAGAACTATTTTACCATAATCAATATCACTTGGTAAAACTAAATGAGTATAAGATTCTAAATTATCCCCGAGAGTTTCTCCCAATAAACCTAAACGCTGTAATAAATATACATCTCTACCTTCTTTTCTAATGCTCATAATTTTACCAGAGCCCACTCTTATTCCAAGTATTTCTCTTATAATCCCAGGCAAATCTGTTCTTTCTTCATTATCCATAAAAAACAAAAATAACTTCTATTTATAAATGTTACTATTATAAAATTAATACTTTATTTAGAAACAACACTCTGATAGATGTAATCTTGCAAAGAACCAAGTACTTCAAGAGCCTTTTTTCCTCCGCGCTGTGAAGTCCTCTTGCATGCTACAAATTCTTCAGAGCCGGCAACAACACTAGGATTTCTATTAAAGCATGTATTTCGCCTCTTATCTGTAGCTCTTCCACCAATAAGATGTTCTCTGAAATACATAATTTCAGGTTCATCTTCCCATTTATGAAGATCCAATTTATGCTCTTCCTTTTCAAAGAGTATGCTATATGCCCCCCTTCCTTTTTTTGCAAGAACACTGTCAGTAATATAATTAGAAAATACAATCTTAAACCCATAATTTTTAAGAATAGATTCATAAATTTCTTTATGTGCCTCACGTGTTGTTTCTCCAGGTAAAGTAAGAAGTCCATATCCACCATCTCTCAAAATCCTATTAAACTCAAGGAATATTTCTTCTATATCTCTCCTTTCGAAATCCTGTTGGTTGTACATAATAGCATAAGAGCAAGATAGAAAATCTATAGAGCCGTCCTCAAATGGCATATTTCTAGCATTAGACTTAACGAGCAAGTTATCTCTGTCAAGCTTATCTAACAATCCAGATACTTCTCTTCTTGACTCTTCTATATTTTGTTTGGGTTCATATAATTTAACTCCAAATTTTCCTCTTTCCTTATGAAGAAACTTCTCCCCACCTTCAATCATTTCATCCCATGAATCCAATGATACAATGGGTCTGTCAAGCTGTCTTGCGAGAACAGCAGTTCCACTTCCAACATCAAGAATTCTTCTAATGCCTTTATCATCTTTTTTCTGTTTCAGCGCTTCCTCAACAGCAAGAATTACTTTTTCAATAGCACCCGCGGTCCTTTTTGGAGGAAATGCATAATTTCCCTCCTCAGAATTCATAAGATCCCTTACGTGATAAGCTTGAGGCAAATCCCTATTTTCTGCATTAAGTTCTTCTACTGGTCTTCCCTGATAAGCTCTTGCACTTTGGAATCCTTTAGTAAATACCTTCATCTGATTTTCAGGAGATTCTTCTACCTTGACTTTATGAATTCCCAACCCAGGGAAAATATATAATTCATCTTCATCTTCAGTATCTGCAGAATCAAGAAGACTCAAATCTCCTGTGAGTTTCATTGCCATCTCATTTCTCTGTCTCTTCTCAAGTCTTGACGTAAATGCATCTTCAAAGAAATTTGTAGGAGTGAAGTTCCTTCTAACTTTCATTTCAGGATTATGCTTCTCCTGCCCCTCTTTATACAAAAGCATTCTTTTCTCAAGCCATTTGCTTTCAGGTATTGGATGAACAGTTATAACCTCTCCTTTTTGTCCTGCCCTATAACCTCTTCCAACTGCCTGCTCATAAACTCCAGGAACAAATGGTGGCTCAGCAAAAATAAAATAGTTCTTATCAACACCTGAAGTCAGAGAAAATGATTCACTTACCTGGCTAGAGCATAATACTACTTTTATGTCTCCTTTCTTGTATGCCTCTGCAGTTTTCTCTCTAGCTTCAGCAGATTCGTCGCCATTTATCACACCTATCTGCGCCTTGTCAATTCCAGAAGCAACTAAAGATTCAATCATATCATCAACAAAACACTCCTTATGCCTTGCAAACAAAGTAACTCTTGATTTAGAGTCGTCTTCAAATATTTTCTTAGTAAGACCCGTCAAATGAGGAATAGAACCTCTAAGTAATATTTGAGGCAACTTACTTACATCCTTAGTATCCATATTTTCCCACTCTTTGTAATAAGCTTCAGCAACATCTTGAGGCATATCATAAATAGTCGGAAGTTGATCTTCAGGAACATTTATGCCTCTTTTTACAAGAGATGTATAAAGGCGCGACTCAAGACACCTACCGTTTTTCTCAGGGATTGAATGTGGTAATGGTCCAAGCTCAAATACTTTCTGCAAATCCGGCAAATTAAGTCTAAACCAATTAGCAGAATTAACCATATTTGGTATGCTAAATCTATCCTCTCTTATATCAAACACTTTATCTTTATATTCTGAAAATTTCTTTGGATCGAGCATATAAAGAATAAATCCTGCATCTTTGGTTCTATTAGGTATTGTTGTGGCCGTCGCAACCCAAAAATGCTTATCTTTTGTCCTCTCAACAAGTTCAATCATTGACCCGCTTCTTTTAGATCTTGTATTCTTAAGATTATGACCTTCATCAACAACAACAGTTGAAAATTCATCAATCCTACTGATTAAACCTTCCAAATATTTACCAGACTGTTCAAAATCAGTTCTTGTTCCATCATCTAAAGCACCCTCACCAGAACCATCTTGATCAGAACGAGATAGAGCAAGTTTCTCATAATTAATCATAACCAAATCAACATTATCATCAATCTTGTCCAAGTCATCTAAAGAATCAATTCTAAGCAAATTCAAGTTAGGAAGCCCTAAAGCTTTCATATATTTATTTATATCCCATTCTCTTGTCCCATCTGGCTTATCTGTAATTTTACCCCAAACAGAATGTATTGCCTGCTTTGGAGAAATTATTAATCCTTTTATTCCCTTTTTCTTTCCAGATCTTTTATAATCTTCTCTTAACAACCCATATGCCCCAATCATACTAAATGTCTTTCCTGCGGCAGTGCAATCAGCAATAATAGCTCTCTTCATTGAATAATCTTCATCATCTTTTCTTGTCAAATGATACATTCTTAATGCCTGATGCCACTTTGACTGAAATCCATCTGCTGAACGCTTATCAATTTCTTCCTTAAATCTTACAATAGCTTCAGACTCTCCATCTAAAGATTCAAAAGTCGACCTAAGAATCGTTTCAAGTCCTTCTCTTTCCTTTTTACTCTGACCGTTAAGTCTTCCTCTCAAAGAATCTCTAATCTCTTGAGAATGTTGCATAAGCTCTGAAAGTAAAGAGTCATAATCTTTAGAAGTTGAATTTTCAATAACGTGCCTTAATTCTTTCTGCGCAATTCCATAAAAAAGATTTGGATCAGCTCTCAAAAGTTCCGGACTTGGAGGAGAGTCATCTCTTTCATGTCCTGAAATAATTGACATAAATCTCCTTGGTCCAAGATTAAATATTGTTCTCTCAATAGCAATCTGATCAACATCATTACCTATTCCTTCTATCTCATTTCCAAAATTATTTAAAATAGCTTCAGCAAGAGCACGCACAAACTTTCTTTGATCAATCGCTCCAAAATAAGGAGCCATTCTAGAAAGCATTTGCTTACCCCTATCCGAATTCATTAATTCCAAAAGCTTTGCTTTTTCATTAGGTCCAAGTCCATAATTTTCAGAAACCAATTGATGAATTTCTCTTTCCTGTTCGGCGTCTAAAACCGCTGAAGGACTTATTTTCTTAGCAACCATTGTCCTAACAAGCTCAAAAAGATTCATTCCAGAATCATTTGCAACATCTTCTAAAGTTAATTTTGAAATCATTTTCCTATAGTATATATGGTTCCACCTTTTTCTCCAGACACTGCTCTCATCTTGCCATCTTCCTCAAGCGATTCCCTTAATTTTCTTTGAAAACCCCTAATATCTGTTCTATCAAGTCTTTCCATAATATCATCCGTACAAATTTCTCTAAATATCTTGCTAGACTCATGAGCTGTTATTCTTCCTTGAGTATCAACTGCATGAAGCATTCTAGAGTGGAATAAATCTTTAACTTGCCTTTCTATTAATTCAACATCTCCATTTATAGCAACAACCTCAACTTTATCTCCTCCATTAATAGGAAAATGCTGATATATTGGAGTTACCTCAATACTTACACCATAATCTCTAAGTTTCAACTCTGCGGTTCTTGCAATGACTGAATCAGCTATATTTCTTGATTTTTGAGTAACTTTCTGAGGATCTTCTGTCAAAGGAATTGAAAGTTTGTAAGAAACCAACTTTAAACCAGATACTTCAATATCATCAGAAGTGAAAGTATCTGCTGGGTCAAATATCTCTTCAGGTTTATTAAATAATGCTGCAGAAGCAACCCTATTATGTAATTCTCTTATTGATGTAGATACAGAATCTTCTTCAGCCAATGGACCTTGAGTAGATTTATCTAAACTAACAACATCCATAGGCAAAACAAGTCTTATTTCATAAGCATCTTCACCTCTTGATGTCCTCACAAGCAATGGAATACTGTCCCTTCCACCAAGAATCTCCTCAAGTTTAGCAGGGTTTTTCACACCATCACTTTGCCTGATATTGTCAAGAAGTTCAAAACACTCTTTAATATTTTCAGTTTCTTTATTAACAACAACATCTCTCAAAGATTCATAATCTCTAATTACTTTTTCTGTAGAGGCATAGTGAGCCCTAACTTCTCTTAAGAGTTTATCTTTTACATCATCAGGAATAGATAAAGCACTTATACCTGCAATATTCTTATTTGATGATTCAACGTCTTTAACGGCTTCTACATATTTTTTATTAGCATCTGGATTGCTTTGAGCATAAAAATCAAACAATCTTATTCTCAAATCAGCTTCAGAAACTCCAAACTGCTCTTTTAATCCTACAAGTGTTTCAGGATTAATATCTTTCTCTAATATTCTCATCAAAGTAAGTTCTGAAATTCTTTCAGTTAATCTCTCAGCAGTCTCATCGCCTCTTTCCATCTCTTGTAAATATTCAATTAAAGAAGGAATTCTCTTAGAAACATCAGCAAGTATTGGGAGACAGGCTTCGTAACTATTTTTATAAACGCCTTTCTTACCCCTTTCAACTTCTTCTCTTAATCGGGTAACAAGACTTTCAAGTTGAGTTACTCTTCTCTGATTAAACTTTTCAACTTGAGAAACTCCTCCAGAAGCCATATCCTCTAATGCCTTACCTTTATCAGCCAATTGAGATTTATATTTATCTCTTTCTTGAGTAATATCTCTTACTTCTGTTTGAGCAACTTCTAATTGTCTTCTTAATCCTTTGTCAGTATGAGTCTCTTGCAATCTACTTACTTGTTCCTTAAGTCTATCATTTTCTGCACTAACTGCAACATAATTCTCATCTTTAATTCCTCTTTGAGAAAGTGCTTTTTCTCTCTTATCCAATTCTCCCTCTCTTTGACTAATTAATTTTAATTTATCGTCTGCTTCAATATAAGCTTTATCAGTCTCTGCTTCTATCGACTTAATACCCTCTATAATTCTATAAAATTCAACTATTTGAACAGCATCCCTTTGAGGTTGAACATCTATAAACTTAACACCATAACTCCCTATATATTTGCCTCTCGCTGCATATTTATCACATTCAGCGCGAATAGCATGGTTAATTTCATCTCTATCAGAAGCAATATGAGTTTCGGAATAAATATGAATTTCTTCTGCTCCAAGAGGTTGAGCGCGAAGACCAGAGTCTATTCTTAACAGAACCTGTTGTATATTTTGTGCAAGAGATTTTGCAGTGCGTCTGCCATCTACAGGACGTATTATTTCAATATCCGCTACAGGAAGGCGGTTCTCTCTATGTTTTTTATCTGCCATGGTCTAATTTCCTTAAAAATGACCAAAAAACCACCTATTTAAACTTTTTGTTATTAAAAAGTGACACTAAATTATCTAATCTCAAGTTCTTTTATCTTATCAAGAGCCTCTGTCCATGAATAAACGGGATGAACTTTATCAGGTAGTTTTGATCTATCCCTATAATAATCAAAAAGTATAACTCTAATTCCTCGTTCAGCACATGGAAGGGCATATTTTAAATCATCTTCAATCAAATAAGAAACCCCTTCTCTTAAGCAGACTTCTAATTTTGTTTGTAAATGACTAGTATTATTAAAATGATGATTTCTTGTAAAATGAACTCCTCCATTAAATGCTCCATTAAAATTTGCTCTAATCCAATAAAGAGTGTCCTCATGACACCAAGATGGACGAGCAGTAACAGCTAATGTTTTACCCATCTTTGATAACTCTCGAACTGAAGAAACAGCTCCAGAAGCAGGAGTAAGATTGCGAGACCCAACAGTCTTAAACATACCAAGAACTCTCCTTTCTAAAACTCTAAAAGGAATATCAAATCTCTCGCAAAAACCCTCACTCATAAAATCTTTCTTAGTAAATAAAGTTCCATAAACATTATTATGCCAGTCAACAAAATACTGCCAGTCAAAACATACTCCATCCAAATCTATTCCAAAATTTACCATAAATCAAGCAATAAAAAGTCAGTTTATAAGAATTACCATACTAAACCCAATTAGAACTATGAAGAAAAGGTTGAATAAATGTGATGTTATAAAGAGCCCAAAACTCAGCATGATGTTTAGGGCTTAAAGCATATCGTTTTCTTCTTTCTTCTACATCTTCAATTGGGACTCCAGTATCAACACTAAAACAAGAACCCATCTCCATGGAAAACCTCATAGCACTAATTAAACCAGAAATAGTTTCGGCTCTAATCTCATGTCCTTTAGAAGCATCAAAGCACTCAAACAATTTATCTTTTGGATTCTGCTTTACTCTATAAATCATTTTCTTACTTTCCTCGTCTATTCCAAGCTCTCAAAGAAGGACGCACCTTAAGCGTTGGCGAGTGTCCGCGTCTAGTCATAAGACCGCGAGATTGTTTTCCGGCAGAAGTCAATCCACGCTCAACTCTTCCAGAATGATGTCCTTCATAAATCCATTTCATTGTTTTATCATTCTTAATCTCAGGCATTTCAGGGTCGACTAAAATAACTTCAAAGAAATAATGCTTTCCATCTTTTCCAATCCAATAAGAATTCAAAACTTCCAAATTGTTAAAATATTTAGAAGCTCTCATTTCAGCAACCCACCTATAAGACATTTTCAAAGTCTTGCGATTAGTCTGTTTTCTAGTTTTACGCCCTTTTACTTCAACACGTCTTCTAGTTCTACCGCCACGCATAACACGAATACGAGCAACAACAAATCCTTTCTTCGCCTTATATCCAAGTGAACGAGCTCTGTCAAGTCTAAGAGGCTTATCAACAATTTCTACAGCACCTCCGGCTCTCCAAGCAATCATCCTCTCTCTAAGAACTGCAGTGTCTGGCTTCTTCCAAGCCTCACGTAAATAATGATACATACTTTGTGCCATGAATAGTTTTGTAAAACACCATTTAAAAAGCCTTCTGTTCGCAGAACTAATTAATCAAAATATCCCTTTACCATTATTATTATTTATCCTCTTTATCAAACTATTATTTGAACTCTTAGAAGATGTAACAGGCCCTAAAGGAATCACGTCATCCATAGTTCCAAGTCTTCCAATAACTAACTTATTATCATGAAGCATAGGAACATAAACATCTCTTAAATTTTCATCTCTAATAGTAGAAGCATTAAATTCTGGATAAGTAATCAATAAAGCATTCCAATCTCTATCATTCTGACAAACTCTAAGGCTCAAATCAGAATCATCAGAAAAAACGGGGAAAAAAGACATATAAGCTCCACTCTCTTGCAATTTCTTCGTAATATCTTCAATCATCCTAGGACTCTTCAATTCAGGCCATCTAACAACTCCATCCCTAGAAGATGAGTAATTGCTCAATTTCTCATCAGTAGCATAAAGTATCAACACTTTCTGACCTTTAAAAGAATATTCCTTCCCAGGTTCATAAAAAGTACCATAAGAATCATTTTCACGATCGCGACTCACAGAGCACCCAGCTAAAGCAATACTTAAAATCCCAGCAACACTACTTCTTAGAATCATGAAAACAAATCAATTTATTACATATTTATACTTTATCAAAAAAATATTTTACCTTCTATGAATTAACTCATATGATAAAATCTTTCTAAATTCAACTAAAGGCAATGTTAAATAATCCGCTCTAATAACTGAATTTATCCAACCCGGTTTAGGAGGAGTCTTGTAAATCATTGTAATTGCAATCACTTTAATCCATTGACCTGCCAAAAACACATAAGCAGTACTATTTGTACTATTCCCTATAGCTGAAAGAGTAGTGTTATAATAAGCATGAGAAGTAGGATCATAAATCACAACAAAATTGTTAGTCCAATTATTTTCAGAATCATTCGTAAAATAAGAAGTCAAATTTATCTCGACAACTCTTACTGCCCATGAATGGCTTGAGTTATTTCCAGGAGCTAATGTAATAGCCATTTTTCTTCTTGCAGCCATACCATTAATAATATCTGCAAGAGTAGGGTTCCTATCTTCATTTACTATATTTACACCAGATCCAGGTTTTGAGTCAACATTATCATTTGTCCAGGGATCTATATGATGAACTGTATACTTAGCCCTCTGCGCATTTACAGGGCTTAAAAGCAAAGCCACAAAAAATAGACAAAAAGCAAGAAAAATTAAATTATTTTTATTCATATGAAAGACAATAGAAAATTTAAAACGGCATTAGTCAATTCATAAGTTGTAAACGGATGAGGATGAAGAGGTAACTCCGCTTCAAGCCCTTGGTATATTTCCAAAACATTTGTCCCTATTTCAGAATCATTCAATGAAGCAATCATACTAGTCATGCATGCAAGCCCGCACCCAGCATCATGAGATCCAACAAAAGCAGAAGAAACAGGAACAAATGTATCATCTCTTACTATCTGAGCACTAACCATAGTAAAAGAAATAGCAATAAAAAAACAAACAGATAAAATCAATCTCTTCATATTACTTATTACCTGCCTTTTCAAATTTATATCCTTTTCCATCTTGAACGGCAGTATAAACTCTTCCTAAATATTTCTCATTAATTCCAGAGAGGTTTGGATTTCTATCTGCAATTACAGCAAAATCAGGAACGCTTCCAAACCCAGAATTAAATAGAGAATTAAGGTCCATATAATTCCCCGTAGGATTCCCTACAGGAAGAACATATGCCTTTCTTGCATTCAACTCCTTTTGCACTCCCTGAACTAATTCAGAATCAATAGGCCTAAGAGGATAACTACTTCCAGGCCCATTATTAGACTGATATGTAAGAAGAACCTTTTTTCCATCGAAATTATTAGTAGGCAAAAAAATCTGTGCATGCGCAGAAGGAGCATAATCTAAAGGATCAGGCTCACTAGAATCAACGAAAGAGCATCCGCTTAAAGTCAATCCAAGCAAAAAAGCAAGATTTTTTGAAACCATTATATAGTTACACTAATTCTGAAGTATTTATACTTTTCTAAACCGCAAAAATCAAGGATTCAATCTCACAACATCATCAACTTTCGAAATATAATTAACCCCAATAATAATCTCTCCCGTAACTTCTGCAGTTGGAAGCGAAAGAGCATGCTTTTCATCATCTGTTTTAATGTATACCGTGTCTCCATCAACAATATCGACAGTATAAGAAACTCCGGATATTGTCATAGGCAAAACAAACTGTCTTGAATACCCATTCGCAGAATTCATTGCAAGATTAATTTCCTGTTGAATTTGCAAAGCAACTTCCTGTACAAGAATATTTCTATTCTCAAATCTCTCATCAGCAGTATTTCGATGAATAACTAACAAAAAAATCAAAAAAGAAAATGCAAAAAACCCAACTACTATAATAAGTTCTATGCCTGACTGTCCCCGAGAAAGATTTCTATGCCTCTGCAACATTTACATTATCCTCGCCTGCAGTTATAGTCAATCTCCTCGTGCCTTCATTTAAAGATAATAAAGGAGAATTAGAATCTAATAACGGAACTTTGCTCTCAAAAGCAATAGTTGAAGTCCCGCTTGATGTAACAAATGCAAAATTCAGACTATTAAAAGTAATATTAAAGTTTTGCACACCTGAAGGCAAATAAGCAGTAACTGTAATTTTAGACGGTTCACCTGCATAATACACAGATTCGGCAGAGCTGACAATTTTTTCTGCAAATGTTGAAAGCTGATTAACTTTAATTTTATCTTGTACTGTATGGGTATAAAAAAGAGATATCCCTAATAGAACAATAACTGCAAATGTGACAAAACCAACAACTATTATATATTCTAAGCTAATTTGCCCCTTTATTATCATAAATTATATCAATCTGTAAAGGTTTATAAAATAGACGCCATTCAATCATATTGAGAGGCATTTATGAAGAAAAAGAGGAAACACGTAGGCAGAGCAATATTAATAATTTTAACTCTAGCAATCCTTGTATCTACTCACATATATTATTTTTTAGGCAATCCATTTGACCTAAAATTACTTTCCGGAGGAATATCTGGCCAAGCAATAGCTGAAAAAATAACAGAAAACATAAATGAAAAAAAGATAGAAATTAGTTTCAAAGAAAAAATAATACTTGGAGCAGAATGGATTTTAGTCATAATGATTTTTCTAAGATTGCTAATTCAAAGCAAAGCAGAACTAAAAGAATATGAAGTAGTAATAACAAAAGAAAAAATAAGACAAGGAGCATCAAACACAGACTTAGACACTCTATACAACTTGCTTAAAGAAAGAAAGAAACTCTCTGTAAAATCACTAGCAATATATTTCAAAGTGGAAGAAAGCACAATTATCTCATGGGCAAGAATTTTAGAAGAAGCTAATCTACTTACAATACATTATCCTAACTTCGGCCACCCAATACTAATACTAACTGAAGAGGTTACAACTAATGATTCAAAATAAAAATAAATCGCGAGAGCACCATCAAAAAAAAGCTGAAAAGATAAAACATTTGCATTCAAAAAGTCAGCATCATCATCAAACAGATCATCCTGCCAATCATCCAGTAAACCAGCCATTAAGTAATTCAGCAAAACATGAAGAACATAAAACCCATCACCATATAGCAAGTCATCCAATAAATCATGAAGAGCATAAAATCCATCATCACGCAATAACCCATCACGAAATTGAACAAAAACAAGTAGATAAAGAATCTGATAAAAAAATGTATGAATCACAAACCTATAATTTAACAGACAATTCTGAAATAATTAATCCAGTTCCAGAACGTTATAGTGAAGAAATCGCACTATTAAAGAAAAAAATTGAACAATTCGAAGAAAAAGAACAAAATCTCAATAAAGAATATGAAAAACCAGACACAAGTCCTATATCAAATAAAACAGAAGAAGATATACTTAAAACGGCAAACCACAGTTCAAATGAAATAGAAAAAGAGAAATTAAAAATTAAAAAAATAGAAGAAACGCCAGATGCGCAAAAAGAAGCTATAATTGAGATAAAAACATATCAAAAAAACATCAAAGGAGATGTTTTGGAAGAATATTCAATAAAACTAGATGGAGCATATGCAGAAATAAAAATAATAAAAAGTGAAGTTGGAACAGTATATTCATTATCAACTCCAAAAATAAGCATTCCGACAAATGCTCTTCTTAACGATTTAAGAGAGGAATTAATTGCAATAACTTCCGTAAGCATGCAAGAACTAATTGACCCAAAAGCATTTATCTCATTAAAAAACAAATTTAAAGAAGAGGCAATAAAACTCTTAACCAAAAAAATACCTACTATAGAAAAAGAAACATCCTCTCTTTTAATAGGAACATTAATGCAAGAAATGCTGGGAATAGGCAAAATAGAATACCTCATAAATGACCCAAATCTTGAAGAAATTGTAATAGTTTCTGCAAAAGAGCCGTTAAGAGTTTATAGTAAAAAATATGGCTGGCTCTTAACAAATATCCTTTTAGAGAAAGAAGAAACAACAATAAACTATGCAAATATTATTGCAAGACGTGTAGGTCGTCAAATAACAACATTAAATCCATTATTAGATGCGCACTTAGTCACAGGAGACAGAGTCAACGCAGTTCTATATCCTATTAACACCAAAGGAAACACAATAGTAATAAGAAAATTTGCGCGCGATCCGTACACAATAATAGACTTAATAAATAATAAAACGTGCGACCTAGAGTCAGCAGCATTATTATGGCTAGCAGTAGAATATGAAATGAATATAATTATTTCAGGAGGCACCGCTTCTGGAAAGACTGTGCTTCTCAATGCATGCATGCCATTTATACCTCCAAATCAAAGAATAATATCTATAGAAGACACAAAAGAATTAATATTGCCAGATTTCCTTTATTGGACTCCTCTAGTAACCCGTCTTGCAAACGCAGAAGGAAAGGGTGCAGTAACAATGATTGATTTGCTAATTAACTCTCTTCGTATGCGCCCTGATAGAATAATTTTAGGAGAAATGCGTAGAAAGGAAGAAGCAATGGTTTTATTTGAGGCAATGCACACAGGCCACTCAGTATATGCTACCCTTCACGCAGATTCTGCGGCAGAAACAATTTCAAGGTTAACGCACCCTCCATTAGACATTCCCCCAAACTTATTAGGGACAATAAATCTCAATGTCGTCATGTTTCGTGACAGAAGAAGAGGAATAAGAAGAGTTCTTCAAATTGCGGAAATTGAAGTTGAAGGAGACAATGCAAAAGCAAACACCCTATACAGATGGTCTGCAGAAACAGACACTCTGGTAAAACACAGCAAAAGCTCAAAATTTTTTGAAGATATCAGCAGACACACAAGCATGTCTGAAAATGAAATAAATAAAGAAATTCAAATTAAAAAGAAGATAATTGAATGGTTAATAAAACACAAAGTTCGAAATTTAGACGATTTAGGCATGACAATAAATTTATATTATCAGAACAAAGAACTTTTACTAAAAAAAATGGCAAAAAATGATATAAACTTTGTGTTAAACTATGGAAAATGAAGTTTCAAATACCTTTTACATTCGCGAACATTGAAATATTAAAAAAAAGACCAATAATTTTAAAAAGATTGCAAGAGCATAAAAAAGACTCCAAACTAAGTTACTATCTTGGAAATTCAGATATTAATGTTACCAGAGAACAATATCTTAATATATGCACAAATAGTTTCATTAAAAATTTCACAATCTTATTTATACTTATAACAACATTTCTAATTTTATTTAAAGTGCCATCAGCTTTTATTTTATCTATCATAATTGTTATACTATCCTCTGGATTTATTGCATTCGCTCAAATTAATTATCCAAGAGCGTATTTTAATAGAAAACAAAAAGAATTAGAGGTGAATTTAATGCCTGCACTAGAAGATATGTTAGTGCAACTAAATTCAGGAGTGCCATTATTTGACATTTTAGTAAACATCTCATTATCAGACTATGGTGAAATAAGTAACGAATTTAAAAGAGCAGTAAAAAAAATAAATGCAGGGATGCCTCAAATAGAAGTGCTTGAACAATTAGGAGAAAAGAACTCATCTATTTATTTTAGGCGAACATTGTGGCAAATAAGCAACGGAATGAAGTCTGGAAGCGATATTTCCGAAGTTATAAAAGGAAGTTTAAGACTCTTAAGTGAAGAACAAATAATTCAAATCCAAAACTATGGAAATAAACTTAATCCGTTAGTTATGTTTTACATGTTGATGACCATTATATTGCCAGCCCTTGCAGTAACATTCCTTACAATAATTTCTTCAATGATAGGCTTAAGTAAAAATCTTACCATTGCAGTATATATAGGATTATTTGTGTTTGTAATATTCGTTCAAATCATGTTCCTTGGCGCAATTCGCTCCGCTCGTCCAACATTACTCACATGAAAAAATACATAAAACCAGAAAAAATAAAAAGAAGAAATACATTCATAACTCATGCAATAGTCGCTCTAATATTAGGAGCAATAATAGGCACACTAAAAAGAAGCGTTACACTTTCAATATCTTGGTTCATCGGAATACTAGCCGGACTCTCAATATATCACGCCACTAAAATCAAGCTTGATTATTACACTAAAATAAAAAAAATGGAAAACGCATTCCCTGATTTTTTACAGCTCATGGGAAGTAATCTTAGATCTGGAATGCCTGCAGATCAGGCACTGCTAATGTCTGCGCGCAAAGAGTTCGACCCATTAGACAAAGAAATAGCAAAACTTGGAAAAGAATTAATGACTGGAAGAAGCATTGAAATAGCAATGTTAGACTTTGCAGAAAGAACCCATTCACAAAAAATAAAGAGAACAATATCATTAATAATCTCAGGATTAAAATCTGGAGGAAACATGGCGGTGCTTCTAGAAGAGACTGCAGCAAGAACCAGAGAAAGATATTTTATACAAAACAGAGCAGCATCCAATGTTTTGATGTATGTTATTTTCATATTCGCAGCACTAACAATAGGAGCGCCAGGACTGTTTGGACTATCAACAGTATTAGTGCAAGTTCTAACTGATATTCTTTCAACAATACCCGCAACTCCTTCTTCAGCCAACATGCCATTTACTATGTCAAGCATAGAATTGCCAGTTTCATTTATCATTTACTTTTCAATGACATTCATAATAGCAATAGATATTCTGGGAGCATTTATCCTAGGACTAGTAACTAAAGGAAAAGAAAGAGAAGGCGCAAAATACATATTACCATTAATAGTTATAAGTATGATAGTTTTCTTTGTAATACGTTATGTATTGCTCGGGTATTTTGGAGATTTCTTTAGTATAAAATAAAAGCAATCAAGTTTGACATAGGTTTTTATATTAAGAGATAATAAACATAGTATGAAAAAAAGAGCGCATAAAAAGATGACAAGAATGAGAAATAAGAAAAAGTTAGTAAAAATAGAAAGCAAAAAAGCAACTCTAAAAAAAGTCCAGACATATATTCCAAACTTCGACAAACTCATAGGAGGGGGGTTCGAAAAAAGCTCTGCAAACATAATCGTAGGAGGCGCAGGCAGTGGGAAGACTATCTTTGCAACGCAATTCCTTGTAGGAGGCATGAAAAAAGGAGAAAAATGCTTATATGTTACATTTGAAGAGAAAAAAGAACAATTTTACAAAAACATGTTAAAATTTGGATGGAATCTCGAAGAGTATGAAAAAAAAGATTTATTTACATTTTTAGAATACAGTCCAGTCAAAGTTAAAACAATGCTTGATGAAGGAGGAGGCACAATAGAAACAGCAATACTTCATAAAGGAATAACTCGAGTAGTAATAGACAGCATAACTTCATTCGCCCTATTATTTGACAAAGAAATTGAAAGAAGAGAAGCCGCCCTAAACTTATTTAACATGATTGGAGGATGGAACTGCACATCATTATTAACTTTAGAGGAAGACCTGACAGAAACAAAAGAACTGACTTCTAAAGCAATAGAATTTGAATCAGACTCTATAATTTTAATATATTTCCCATCTGAAAAAGGCGAGCGAAACAGATACTTAGAAATATTAAAAATGCGCGGAGTAAAACACTCAAAACAAGTCCACAGATTTGAAATAGGAAAAAGTGGAATATCTGTCTCTTTAAGAAAAGTAAACAATTTTAATAGAAAATGATTTCTAAAAAAGCGCAAGCATGGGGATTTGATTTAATTATCGCAAGCATCATATTCATATCTGGAATCATGCTATTCTATGTTTACTCTATAAACTACCCTAAAGAAAGTAATGAAAAACTCGACAAGTTATTCAATAGTGGAGAATTTATGGCTGAAATGTTGTTAAGTGAAGGCCTTCCATCAGATTGGGACCAAAATTCAGTGGTTAGAATAGGCCTAACATCTAACAAAAAAATAAATGATACTAAATTAAAAGAATTTTATGAAATGGCAAATAACGAGTTAAACCCTCAAGGTTACAAAAAATCTAAATCATTATTCAATACAAATTACAATTTTTTCATGACTTTTTCTGAACCTATAATGGTAGATGAAAGAATCATTGAAGAAGGAGGAATAGGCCAAAATTTTGAAAACGAACAAACAACAAACCTAATAAAAATAACCCGAATCACAACATATCAAAACAAATTAGTTTCTCTTAATTTGTACATCTGGGAATGAAAACTCTAAGTTTTATTTTTAGGATATATCACAAAACTCCGATGAGTTTTGTTAGTAGTTTTGTGATTACAGTTGATAATCTCCAGTGTCGTAACTCTAATTTAAAGATAGGAGATTTCAACTAGTATTAAAAGGCAATTAAATACCACAAGATATGATTTAATAACTAACAATTTCATAATTATCTATGAAAAGAGGTATATTCTTCAGCATAGATGCTCTTCTCTCATTTACGATTATCTTAATGATTATTCTCATAGCTTTTCCACTAGTAAAAATGAATAAGTATGATGCTCCAATAGCCCGCGATATTTTAGTCACTCTTTCTTCTTTAAAAATGGGAGAAATTTCGGACGGCTACATTCAACAACTAATTATCGAAGGAACCTTAGACCAAAATAAAACAGCGCTTGAACAAATAGGCGCACTAACAATAACCAACGAGACGCTGGCAAAAGCCATAGCCACTATTATACTTGAAGACTTGGAAACAAATGAAAACATAGGCATTTGGTATGGAAATAAATTAATATATTCCCGTAACAAAACGGCATACGAAAATGCCAGTAACGTGCTCACTGAAAGACACATAATAAGTGGATTAGGAGGATTAGGCAACGAAACGTCAGGATATTCCGCAAGAGCATTTCTATCAAACACCCACTTAACAGCATATTCATACTTTGGAGGATATGTAGGGGAAGGAAATATCAGCAAACGTATAGACTATTCAGGCAACATAAGCTCTGCAGAAATGGAACTGGTAATAAATAGTAATTTTACATTATACATTAACGGAATAAATTCTGGAAACTACTCAAAATCCCCATCTGAAACCACACCAGCAAACTATTCATTAAACAATTATAAAAACAATTTTGTATCTGGAGAAAATACTGTAGAGCTACGTGGACTTAATCTATATGTTGCAGGAGGATATATTAAAATAACATATGAAACAAATGCAAACAACAGCCAGGAAACAAAAAAATATCTCCCAGGCATAAATGGGATAGTAAATCTATATGATGGACTTTCAGTAAATGGACAACTAAATTCTATGGATATTTTTTTACATTACAAAATACCGTATCAATCATTTTTAATTATAGGAAATACCACAATATGGAATGGCTCAAGTAGCATAGAAAATACAACATCAATTACAAACGCCCAAATATCCTCTTTGTTAAACTACAATCAATTAAGCAATAAAACAACACCTATAAGATTTGGAAGTCAAAACTTTTCATTCAACTCAAATAATACTGGAGGAAACGCAGATGTTATTTTAATAACAGATGTGTCTGGAAGCATGAACTGGAGAATGAACTCTGATGCAAGTGGAATAGAACGAAACTGCACCAACCCACTCACATTTTCAGACCCCTCTACTTCAAGAATCAGCGTAGCAAGATGCTTAGACCTTCAATTTGTATCCACAATTTTGCAAAGCAATAATAATAGAGTAGGTTTAGTATCTCTAGGAAGTAGCTCAAACTCATATGTAAATTTAACAAATAATGCCACATTATTAAACAACACAATAAATAATTATGCTGCAGGCCAGATGACTTGCATTTCCTGTGCAATAAATCGTGCATATCTAATGCTACAACAAAACAGCAATAGCACAAGACAAAAATATATCATTACAATGACTGATGGAGTAGCAAACATAAGAAGCACTCCACAATGTTACAATATAAAAGACGCATCAATAACTAATATTTCTTCAACAACTGCTTTTGCAATAGGAGAATCAGGAGCCATCACAGCATATACAAACTCGCAATGGGTAAGCGTAAAAAACGCCAGCACATCAAACCTCAATGGAGTAGATTTATTAAACAATACCTATGGATTCGCCGTAGGAAATTCATATCAATTATTCAGATGGAACGGCACATCATGGTCTTGGCAACAAGATTTAGGGGGCGATAATTTATATGGAGTAAGTATATTCAATAGAACTTTAGCTTTTGCAGCAGGAGACAATGGAAAAATAGCTAAATGGAACGGCACTTCTTGGACAGAATATCAAACAATAACAGGATCTGGAGGAGTTAATTTTAAAGACATAAAACTATTAAACGCAACATTAGGTTTTGCAATAGCAAATTCCGGAAGAATATTTAGATGGAACGGCTCTAACACGAACTGGTATGAATATCAAGACCTAGGTAACGACAACTTGAAAAGCATAGATATGTTTAACGGAACTTACGGAATAATAGCATCAGATTCAAGAAAAATATTCAATTGGAACGGCACTTCTTGGAATTTACAACAAACATTAGGTACTGGAATATCCCCTGCAGATGTAGATATATACAACAGCACTTTAGCATTCATTTCAACAACTAATGGCCTTATTTATAAAAAAATAGGAAATAATGCATGGACTCAGGAAGCATATATTTCTACAAATTCATATTTAAACACAATCCGCATAATTAACAACACTTACGGATTTGCCGTTGGAAACTCAATCGGAGGACTAATATTATGGAACGGAACAAGTTGGAACAACACCTATCCAGGATACTATTACCAAGGAAATTCTACTAATGGAATATCATGTAACGATCCAACTGGCTGTACATTACTGCAAAATCTTGCAACACTCAATGCAAATTACAGCTCTTGCCGAGTGTATAAAGACTTAAACGCAACAGTCCATTCAATAGGCTTCGGCCCAGTATCTACATGTGGATTGTCTGCCAGAACCCTTCTCTCAATAGCTGCTTGTGGAAACGGAAGCTATTATGCCAGTGATAATGCAACACAACTCCAACAAATATATGAAAACATCAGCCAGAGCATAGTTCAATTATCATACGTTCAGCAAACTGCAACATCAAGCGGAAACACAACCGGAATTCTATACCCAGATTCATACATAAGATTAAATTATACCTCTCCAAAAAATCCTTTCGGACTCATAATATCGCTTGAAAAGCAATTTGAAAACACAACATATGGTAACTTCTCAATATATCTAAATTCAACTATTCTTGATGCTCAGGTTACATCATATTCGGGACCAAGATGGACAGATAAACTAAAAATAAACGGAAATACTGTCTATAATTTAAGCATATATGGAAATTCATACATCTCTTTGGGAGACCCATATTCAGTTCTAATTCCTAAAAGTCTTGTGCTTAATCAAAATGACGTAACTCTCACAACAGCAATCGCCCCAACAAACACTTCGGCAGGTTCAGCATCAAATAAGATAATTTATACTTTAGCAAAAAACTTTTCATCTTTTTCACCAATCTCGGCAGTAGCGCAAGGATGTCAATGGAATATTCAATTTGAAGATTATACCAATCTTACAGGAATAAGAATTCCTTCAACATATTCTGGCTCAAATCAGTGCTATTTTCCTCCAAACGGCGGATTCACACACGACCCTAACGACGCATTCCAAGTTGCAGTATATAATATTCTTAGGCAATTAGACCTTAATGGAAATCAAAGAATAGACCCAAAAATATCGGAACAATCTCTTCAAATAGACACTTCACAAGTGAATGGAATTCCATACACATGGCAAACAGAGGTACAAATACGCATATGGAGCTGAACTTAAAAAATAGAAGAGGAGTATTTTTCTTAGCAATCACAATGATAATAATAACTATACTCATGACTTCATACACATTGCACACAGGCATCCAAGAAAGAAAGGTCGTCCAAAAAAGAGTAGAAACAATGAACAGTTTTGTCAATTCAATACAACAAGACATTGAAAGAAAAATTTTTATTGCAGCGTTCAGGTCAATATTCACTCTCGAAAATAAAATAATTGAAACAGGCGCGTACATTGGAAATGTCAATGCGAGTTTTCAGGAAATGTTTTTCAACGGAACACTAAATCAGCAAAATCAGCCAATCATGGTCGGAGCCACTTTCAATGACGTAGCTAACGATTTACAATCAATTGGAGATAAAATTAACATCAATGTAAACATTTCAAACCCAAAACTAAACATAGACCAGATTGACCCTTGGAGTTTACATGTAACTCTAAGTATCAATTTTTATGTAACTGACAGTAGCAATTTATCTTCATGGAATTCCCCATTAACTGTAACTTCAACAGTTCCTCTTCGTTACTTTGACGACCCAGTATACACTTTAAACACCCGAGGAATCATAGCCATAAAGATCAATCAAACAACATATTCATCATTCAACAGCGCAGCATTATTAGACCACACAACTAAACAGCATTACAAAGCATCGCCAGAAGCGCCAAGTTTCATAAATCGCCTAGAAGGCAATCTCACAATTAATAGCTCTAATGGAATAGAATCCTTGGTAAATATTCAAAACTTACAATCTAAAGGTCTAGAAACGCAACAAAAATCAATCGTAGACCATATATATTTCTCATCGTCAAATCCATCATTCTGCCATATAAGCGGACTGCCAAGCTGGTTCAATATAGACAGCGCAAATCTAGCACAATACAATGCAACCTGCTGATATAGACAATTCTGTTGATTTTATTGCGTTAGTTCAGAATTGTCTATTAGAGAATTTTGAACAAATGATAATTTAATTATCAAAATTCTCTATAAAAATCAAACAACGACGAAAGAGTAATCTTTATAAATAACAATATCTCCCTATAATTAGTTTAATCGATAAAAGATAAAAGGAGGTAAAAATATGCAACAAAAAAAAGGTCAAGCAGCAATGGAGTTCTTGATGACATATGGATGGGCAATTCTTG
>JAGVXB010000034.1 GCA_018303995.1 Candidatus Pacearchaeota archaeon | reverse complement strand
AGTGTGAGATTATTTGATGGAACAAGTTATAGTGATTGGAGCAATTCTTCTAATCTGACTATTTTGACTTATTCTACGAGTTTGGATGCGTTTGATAAAGAAAGTGATGGGGAATCAAATCCTCAAAGCAACGATATAGTTTATACAAATGAATGGACTACGTTTTATGCAAATTATTCTTCTAATGCAACTAATAGAGACATAAGAGCTTACATATGGAATACGAGTGACCTTGGAGATGTTTTTACTACAAAGGAGATTGATTTAGATGGCGATGGTAGAAAGAACGATGTTATTATCGGAGAAGGGGGAGATATATATGGATATTATTATAATGGAACAAGAAAATGGACAAGCGCTTTGCCAAGTTCTAATGTTTATGAAATTGGAACTATAGATAAAGAAAATGATGGCGTAGAAGAGATTGTTGTAGCGGATTATGATGGATATGCAAGAGTTTACAATATTTCTGGAACACAATTATTTGCAAGCTCAGATGTAGGGTCTCAATTTTATTCTGTTGCTGCCGGAGATTTAGATGATGATGGATTTAAAGATGATTTTGTTATTGCAGGAGCTATAGCGAGCACGGATTGGGGTTTGGTCGCATTTACTTATAACGGAGCTAATTGGGTCAATGTTTGGAATGCAACGCAGCCTATTTCAACTACTTATGAGGTGAAGTTATCTGAAATTACTGGAGAAAGTAATCTTGTTGGGGTTAATGATGGAACTGGAGGAAGAGTTTATGTTTATAATGCTTCTACTGGAGTGCAAATATGGAATGTAACAAGCGATTTGGGAACGAGTTACACATTGGAATTTATTGATTTGGACCATGATGGCAAGAAAGATGAGGTGGCTTTTGGAGCTTCAGGAAATGTTTATTATTATTGGGAAAATGGTACTCAAATAAGACAACTTACACAAACTCTATCTGCTGAATTTGAGATTCTTGCAGCAGATTTAGATAATGATGGATGGGAAGATGATGTTTTTATTGCAGAGAATTATGGGGAAGCATGGGGATTTAATGAGACAGGAGGTACATTATGGAGATTTACAGAACCTCAAGAAGCAAATCAGCATTGGGATCCTATTTATTATATGGCAGCAAATATAAAAGATGTTGATAATGATGGAAGTATAGATATTGTTTTTGGAGGATATTCAAGAACTTTATGGATTCTTAATAGAACTGGAGGTATAATTGGCAGACAGTATGTTGGATTTGAGACTTCAAGCGATGGAGGAGATTATATCGGAGCTACTGTTGCTTCGAGGGCGATTTCATTTTTAGGAGATATTAATGATGATGGGATTGAAGATTTTGCTTACTTAAGAGCTTATGGATATGTTTATACGGGTCAACAGGCATTATGCAAGATTTATTTTAACGACGATCCTGATGTGGAATACATGATTTATAATATTACTTCTGGACTGCATGAGTATTATAGGTTTTTCAATGAGACTGGATTTGATAAGACTACTTTAAGCACTAATGACTTTACATGGAATGTAACTTGTTCTAAGGGGGGATATGACACTCAAACCGTGGCTAGTAAAGATATTACAGTTTATTTGCAGAATGCTTCTATCGAAACTTATGATTTGGAAGACGATAATGAAAATAAAGCTGGGTGGCTTTCAGAGGAGACAGTTTATACAGGGCTTCAAACATATTTCTTTGCAAACTTTACTGATTTTGGAACTAACAGGTCTGTAACTGAAATTGGATTTAAAGAAAATTTTGCAGGAGATTTAGGAGATGATGTTGTGGCTGTTGCTTTTGCAGATTTAAATAGGGATGGGGTTAAAGATGAAATTGTTGTTGCTGAAAGTGAGGATTTGTATGGGTATTATGCAAATGGAACTCGAATGTGGACATCAACTATTCCTTCAGGAACTTTATATGAAATTGCCATCGGAGATTTAAATAATGATAGTTTTGAAAATGAGATTGTCATGACTGAATCTGGAGATTATGTAAGAGTTTTTAATAGAACTGGAGGACAAGTCTGGAATAGCGGAGATATTGGGGATGCAACTTATTCTGTTGAAGTTGGAGATTTGGATAAAGATGGAATAAAAGATGATATTGTTGTTGGATATGATAATGGTCCGGGTTTTGCAATTGCGGTTTATAATACAAGTGATGGGGTAACTTGGCAACATCTTTGGAATTATTCAGATACTAACTATATTGGTGATGCCCCTTATGAAGTTGCCATTGGATTAATCAATAGCAGTAATACTTATAATTATGTTGGTGTTAATACATGGAGTGGTGGGAGAGCACTTGTTTTGTATAGTCATAATGGAAGTTTAGTATTTACTCCAATGGCGGATCTTGGAACCGTTAGGTCCCTTGAGTTTGTTGATTTGGACCATGATGGGGATGAGAATGAAGTTATTTTAGGAGAGGATGGAGATTTATTTGCTTATAATGAAGCAGGAACTTTATTATGGCAAGCGACAGAACCAGGGACGTATACTTATGAAACTAAAAAAATAGATTTAGATAATGATGGGTTTAAAGATGATGTGGTTATTGCGGATTATAGATATGTGATGGGATTCAATGAAACTGGAAAAAGGATATTTTTATCCAATTTAACGATGAGATATCTTGGGTCTATTGAAGTTGCAGATATTGATAATGATGGGCAGGATGAAATTTTAGCAGGGGGAGAAGAAGATGCGGTTTATATATTTAATAAATCTGCAAGTGTTGTTGGAAAGTATTATACTATTCCAGGGAATTCTTCAACTTTTAATAGGGTGGGATTGGCAACTTCAGTTGGTTCTTCTACTGGTATTGCAGTAGGAAAATCAAACACAACTACTTATTTAGCTATTGCCGGGGAAGATGTTGCGACGTATATTTTAAAGGCTTATACTAATTGTCTGATTGGGTTTAATGATTCTGTTTCAGCACAAATGAGACATAATAATTCTTTTAATTCTTATTATTATAATAGGTCTTTTGCTAATTCGGGAAGTTATACTTGGAATGTTACTTGTGAAGCTGAGAATTACATAATCTCTTCTGGCAATACTCTAAATATTTCAGTGAGTCTTAATAGTATTCCTTATAATGGAACTGCGCTTGTATTAAATTCTACTCTTGGGCTTAATAGGACGCTTGAAGATTTGAATGTGCGAACTACATTATTGGACCAGAATTCTGATAAAATGAATGTTACTGTTATGTGGTATAATAATTCTATTTTATATAAGATGTTTATGTATAACAATAGTTATTCTAATGGAACTACATTTATTGCTACTCTTGGAAATGGGAATACTACTAAGGGACAGAACTGGTCTGTCGGGTTAATAATTAGCAATGCAAGAAATAGCTTCAATGTGAATTCGAGCAACTTGACTATATTGAATACGCCTCCCAATACTACTTTATCTACTCCTATAAATGGCACATATAGCACTGCTCGCATAAATCAAACATTTACATGGGCTTCCAGCGACGCTGATGGAGATTCAATTATTCAAGATAGAATTAATATAACTCTTATTGCTGGTTCTACTTGCACAGACACGAGTTTTGACGGCACAGATGTTTATCTTGCGGAATCTCTTGGAACATACAGCATTAATAATGATAATTTAATATTTAATTGTCTGATTGACAATAATGATTATTATAAATGGAGTGTTAGTGCTTCAGATGGTATTGATTATGGTTCTTGGACTGCGCCTTTCAATTTGAGTATACAGGCATACTTGGATGCACCTATGAATATAAGCCTTATAGAATTTGGTAGTTTAGGATATTTAGGCAATAATGATACTTCTGATAATTCTCCTAAACCCTTTATAATAGTTAATGAGGGTAATGTTTTGAGTGATATTGATGTTATTGCCACTAGTCTTTGGCAGAGTGTAACTGAACTATCAAGTTATTATAAATTTAAATTTGATAACGTGACTACAAATGGAATATCTGAGAATGGCACATTCAATTGGAGCGGTTCTCAGACTACATACGTAAATATGCCTATAGGCATAGTAGACCCTCTTATTTCAGTTATAAATTTGAATTATTCAGATAGCACCGATAGCGCTGAAATTGATATCAATGTTACTGTTCCAGCTACTGAAGGTCCTGGAGCAAGAAATTCTGTAGTTACATTTACTATTAGTTTAGGTACTGGAGATACTTACTGAAATGAATAAAAAATATTTACTGATAATTGATTCTGTTTTGATACTTGGAAGTCTGCTTTCTATGTTTTTTGTTGTTGGGTATACTCAGCCTCTTGTTGTTGCACCTTTAAATGATAATGGTGAGAGTTTGATGTTTACTTTGCCTAATGTAGATTATTTGCTTGTTGATGAAGATTTAAAATTTGGTTCTCCTAAAACTGTTTTTATTGATGAAGACTTTAATTTACCTTTGGGGAGATATTATATAAAAATAGATTCTTCCGGAAAGAGTGAAATTAGAGAGATTAAATCTCAAGTGGAAATTATTTTGAAGCTTAAAAAATTGGAGGATGGTTCTGTTGGAGTGTTTAACGTCGGGGATTCTGCTCTGAAAGTTGAGGCATATAAGATTGGAACTTCTATAAACTCTTCTTTGATTAGTGTGGATAGTTCTTCTGGAAATGGAGATGAAAAATGAGAAAGATAGTTTTATGTTTATGTTTATTTTTACTTTTGCCATTTGCTTCTAGTTTTGGAGTTACTCCGGCTCAGAGGATTTTTGATTATCAGCCGGGAACGGAACAGAAATATTCTTTTGAAGTAATGAATTCTGAAAGTAAAAATATTAATTTGAAGATTGTTTCTAAAGGAGAATTGAATGGGAGCGTTACACTTTCTACTCAGTCTATTTTATTTACTCCGGATATTTCTAGTGTTAGAGTGGAATATACAGTTAGGGTTCCAGCAGGACTTGCTCCTGGAAGACACATTGCAGATATTCTTGTTGTAGAAACTGAAGGTGCTTCTGGAGAAGAAACTTACATAGGCGCTATTGTTGGTATAGTTACTAAAGTTGTTATTGATGTTCCTTATCCTGGAAAGTATTTAGAATCTGCATTAAGCATAGATAATAGGAAAAATGGAGAAGTTGTGTTTACTATTCCCGTGGTTAGTAAAGGTGAGTTAGATATTGAAAATGCAAGGGCAAAAATAGATATTTTTTCTCCTGATGGAAAGAAAGTTACTTCAATTTCAACTAATGAAGTTTCTGTTCCAAGTTTAGAGCGTAGGGAATTATATGCCACACTGGATACTTCTATCCTTTCTTCAGGGACTTATCGAGCAGTTGCAAAAGTTTCTTATGATAAGTCTGGACTTGACTTAGAAAAGGAATTCTTTGTTGGAGAAGGTGGCTTGGCAATTAAGAATATAATTGTAGATGCTAAAGATTTTAAGTTAGGTGGAGTGGCAAAGTTTGAATTTTTAGTTGAAAATAAATTAAATATTCCTGCTGAAGGGGTTTATGTTTTGATGCAAGTGTTTGACTCTAACGGAAAAGCATTTTCAGAATCTAAGTCTGCTACTTATGATATAGATGCTTTTGGAAGCAAGGAGATTGTTGCATTCTGGGATACTGAAAATGTTAAAGTAGGAAAGTATGATACTAAAGTATTTATCTATTCTGCACAAGAACCTATTGAAGCTCAACTTACTTTAGATGTTTCTGAAAATAATATTATTGTTATAGGAACAGGTTATGTAATTAGTTCTTCTAAAGGAGGGGGTTCTTTGGTTACTATTTTGATAATTGTAATTGCAGTTCTTGTTTTACTTAATTTAGTCTGGTTCTTGGTCCTTAGAAAGAGAATTAAAGGGAAATGATAATTGCTCGAAATCTTTATATATGCATTTGTTCTGTGTTACTGAGGTGAATGAATATGACTAAATTGCAAAAGTTTGTTGTTGTCTTGCTTATTTTTATTTTTAATTTAGTAATATATAAGATGAGTTCTGATAATGCTAAAGTTTTGAAACAGGTTTCTTCAAATTCAGGAAATATAGGATTTTTTGTAGAGGCAAGTAATGTTTCCGGAGGTTCTGGTGGTTAGTTCAAAGTTGATTACTATTTTGGCAGTCATTGTTGTTGTTATTTCTGTTTTTTCGATAGGTGTTTTTTATTTATCTGCTAAAAGTTTGTTTAGCACTCTTTCTGGATATGCTACTTCTACTGGAACTGCAAATCTTAGTGTCGAATCATCAGTTACAATAAATTTTACTACAAATCAAATTAATTGGGGGTCTGGAAGAGTGAATGCCGGAAGCCCTTCTGCAGGTTTGAATACTTTTGAACTTGCTAATGTAACTAATGGGAATTGGACATTGCAAAACGCCGGAGGTTTGCGCATTCAGAATATAGGAAATCTTAATGCTACCTTGAACTTGAGCGGAACAAAGACTGCTGCGCAGATGATTGGAGGAACTAGTCCAACCTATTCATGGAATATCTCTAATGTGGAACCTAGTAGTTGCCTTAATTATACTGGAGGGGCTCTTGGATTGGATTTGAATACTTTCCATGATGTTAATATAACTGTTGGTACTTCTTTTGTTTGTGGGCGTTTTCAGTTCATAGATTCAGCAGATACTATTCGTATAGATTTTAATTTGACTATTCCTTCAGATTCGATGACTGGCGCTCTAGGAGATGTAATTACAGCTACTGCTTTTGCTGCTCCTTAATTGCTTCAAATGAGTCTTATACTCGTAGCTTGCTACAGTAGTTCTCATTTGAAGGATTAAAGAATACCCCACAGCTTGCTGTGGTTGGGATTCTTTATTGTTCTGAAAAGGTATTTAAAAGATGGTTTGCTTCTTTATTTATGAATTTGAAGTTTTTGGTTTTGTTTTGTTTCCTTTTCTTTGTTTCATCAGTTTCAGCGTTGGGTATTACTCCGGCTATAAAGAATATTAATTTTGAACCTTTAGGAGAAGTTAATATAACTTTTTATGTTCTGGATGCGAGCGAGAATGAGTTTTATGATGTTGTAATCAGAGGAGGAGATTTAACAGAATATTCTTCAATTAACACAGATACTGTTAGAGGTAATGGGGCTTTTGTATTGACAATTCGTTTTCCTGAAAAAATAGAACAACCTGGAGAGCATGCAGTCAGTGTAAGTATAAAAGAAAGAGCTTCTGAAAGTTCTTTCATTCAGACAATTGTAGAGGTTGGAGCCACAATTAAAGCTTTTGTGCCTTACCCTGGAATTTATGGAGATTTGACTTTAAATATTCTTGATGGAAATGTTGATGAGAAGATTCCTGTTGAACTGTATGTTATTAATAGAGGAAACAATCCTTTGGAAATTAAGAAGGTATATGTAGATTTTATTTCTTCTGATCATACTTTATCTAAAAGTTTAAACTTTACTCCCTATACTATTCCTGTTTTCGGAGATAGATATTTTAGAAAGTATCTTGATACTTCAGGTATGAAACCAGGAAATTATATTGGCAGAGCAAGAGTTGATTATTCTGATTTAACAAGAGAAGTCAATAAATCTTTTAGAATAGGTTCTTTGTTCGTAAATATAACTAATTTTACTAATTTAATTGTTGGAAAAGGAATACAAAAGTTTCACGTTTCTGTTGAGAATGGATGGAACTCTCCTATTCTTGGAATTTATGTGGATGTGAGTATAAACAATGACCTTAATGAAAGTCGTACGTTTAGGACTCCTTCAATTGATCTTAATCCTTGGGAGGAAAAAACTATTGAAAGTTACTTTGATGCAGATGGTATGACTGGAGGTTATAATGTTACTTTGAATGCAAGTTATGGTGGTAGAAATACGGTTGTTTATGGAATTCTTAACGTGAAAGATTATAGCTTAGTTATTTATGGCGTTTCTGCAGCTGTTGCTCTTGTCTTCTTTATAATATCTTACTTTGTAATTAGATATATTCTAAGGATTAGGAAGAAAAGATGAAATATATTTTATTTTTGGCTTTTTTTATATCTTTAATAGTTTTTTTAATGTCTGCTTCTGTTTTTTATTATTATATTGTTCCTATTAAAAAGAGTTTATTTCCTGCTAGTGTGATGGTTACAAAAGAGTTGGGTGGCTTCGATGTAAATTCTACAGCCCTTACATTTGGAAGCATTACCCTGGGGGGAAGTTCAACAAGAGCTGTTTTGATAAATAATTCTTATCCTTTTCCAGTTAGAGTTAAATCTAAGGTTGAAGGACCTATTTCTGAATTAATTGGTTCTGATTCTTTAGTTATATGGCCTAATGAGACTTCTAGATTTTCATTTACAGTTTCATCTGATCCATACACTTTGTTAGGAAATTATAGTGGAAATGTTTCAATTCGTTTATACAGGCTTTAAAAAACTATTTAATACATAGTTTCGTCATATTTGTATGGTGAGGTCTAAGTTTTTGATTGCTCTTTTAGTTGTTTCATCGATAGTTTCTATTTCAAGTCTTATTTTCTCGATTTGGGTTTATAGTCTTGATTTCGGTTCTAAACTTTCTGCTCATTCTTCTGCAGAGGCAAGTATTGGGTTTTCTGTTGAGACTACTAGTTCTTTTTGTGGAGATGGTGCTTGTAATGGTGCTGAAACTTGTTCTTCGTGTGCTGGAGATTGTGGGACTTGTCCTGCTGTATCTGGGCCTTCTGGTGGTGGGGGAGGCGTTTCTAATTTTGTTATTGAAGAGAATGAGTTTAATATAAAAATTGTTTCTGGAGAAAGTGAAACTAATGAGGCTATTATAAAAAATACTGGAACTAATTATATTACAATTAGTGTTGATGTTACAGGAATTGGAAAATACATTTCTTTTAATACAGATTCTATAACTCTTGCTCCCGGACAGAGTGTTCCTCTTAAGTTTACTATAAATGCTCCTGAGCCTGGAATATATACTGGAAAAATTATATTGAAATATCAAGGCATTACTAGAGAGATATTGGTTATTGTGAATGTTGTTAGCGAGGGAGTATTATTTGATACCGCAATTATTCTTCCTGAATTGTATAGGGTTGTTAGTGTGGGACAGAGATTGCCTGCAATAATTGAAATTGTAGAAATAGGCGGAGAGACTAAAGTGGATGTAACCATTAATTATTTAATTAAAGATTTTAAAGGCAATACGCGTTTTACTGAGACAGAGACATTTTCTGTTTTTGGAATGAAGAAATTTAACAAGATCTTTTATACCAATGGTCTTGAACCTGGAGATTATGTTGTAGGTATAGAAGTCATTTATCCAGGTGGTTTTGCAACATCTAGTACTCCATTTACAATATCCGCATCCAATAATGTTCTCAGAACATGGGTTATTTTTGGAATATTGTTTATGGCGGTTGTATTTATAATTTTATTAATTATATTTATAAGAAGACATGATGAACAAGAGGATTATAAATTGAAGGAGCGTGCCAGGTAAATGATGTTTCGTTTAATGTTAGTTGTGTTTGTCATTGTTTGCAGCGCCTTTTTAGTTTCTTCACTGGTTGAATTGCGCTCTCCTGAAATAATTGTTTTTACTTCTGGACAGACCACTACTTCTTTAGGATTTTATAATTCTGGAAATACAGCTTTGTTTACTGGTGAATTTGACAGAGGGATTGTTGTTAATTTGGTATCTTCTTTAATACAAGTTAGTGAAAATTCTTATGGCTCATTTTCTTTATCTATTGGTGAAAATATGGCTCCTGGAATTTATTTTGATACTTTGAAAATATCTAGGGATGAAATTCCTATGTTTGAGATTCCTGTTATAATAGGTGTTGAATCTATAAATAGGGTGAGGGAGTATGATGCTTTGATTAAAATTGATCCTAATGATTTGTATTTTATAGGGGGAGATTTGATTGTATCTCCTGATATAAGTTTGTTTAAATTAAATTTTGATCCTCCATCTTCTAATGTGGTTGTTTTGAAAGTTCATTTTTATTCTATTAATGGGGGGCTTATCAATTCTTCTGTTGAGTCTATTGCTGTTTCACAGCAAGCTACTTTCGGACGTTCTTATAATTTAGGTGCATTTGAGCAGGAAGATTTGCTTATGGCTGTTGTTGCTGAAAATGATGGCACTAAAGGGATTGATTTACAGAGAATTAATCTTGAGGAAGCTATGGGATTGTCTCTTAGTCCGCCTGTTGAAAATGATAATTTTCCAATTATAATATATTTTAGCCTTGTTGCTTTGTTGTTTGGTTTTTTAATTTTGACGGTTTTGTATCTGTTAAGGTATTCTAGGCGTCGTAGGACTAATTTGAGGTTTGGAGTGGTTAGAGTAAGATGAAAATTTCTGTATTTTTTAGAGGTAGGAAAATTTTAATTGATGTTCACGAAACTGGTTTTATTTCCCGAGGGTTTGGACTGACTTTTAGAACTCGCGAGACTAAAAATCTGCTTTTTGATTTTAAAAAATATGTTACATGGCAGGGAACTCTTACTTCTGTTTTTGTGTTTTTTCCTTTTTTGACATTGTGGCTTGACTCTAGAAATAAAGTTATTGATTTTACCGTCGTTAAACCATTTGTTTTTTCTATTTCTCAGAATAAACCATTTTCTAGAATTGTTGAAATTCCTCTCAATTTGTCGAATATGCCTGTTATTGGGAAATTTATTGACAAAAAAGAGTTTTTTAAGCATTTTCGACGCTAAATTGCCGGATATTGTATTTTCCGTCGGAAAATACAAAGATTTAAATATTACTTCTGCTTTTATAAGTTATAGGAGAAAAAAGGAGGTAAAATGGGAAAAGTTATTGTAAAGAATGTTGTAGACCGTAAGCATGGATATCTTTACTATGTAGATGGTAAGGGTAATGTTTGCGAGGCTAAAATGTCTCGTGGCGGTAGAAAGAAGAAGAAGTAATTAATTTTACTTTTAATCTTTCGATTTTATTTTTCTTTTTTATACTTTTTATTGAAGTAGTTGTTCGA
>JAGVXB010000027.1 GCA_018303995.1 Candidatus Pacearchaeota archaeon | reverse complement strand
CCTCAAACAAGCTAAAGAAAAATCTTTATCTTTAAGTATAAAAGAAGGAATTAAAGAGTTATTTCTAATTTTATCTCCAGGTTTAAGATTAAATTCTTTGGTTAAATAATCACACAAATTCTTAGAAAAAAATACTAAACACATAGTATTAGATTTCTTATCAAGATACGTCTTTCCATTTAAACCAAATAATTCGAAAATTAAACTGTTCAAATAATTAAAGTAAGAAACGTCGTATCTCTTATCGCCTACTATTTTTAGGCAGTAAGGTGTTAAACTGCCATCCCCTAGATAAACTCCTATAAACTCAGCAAGCTTTTCATTTAAATCAGGTAATTTCATATATTTTAAACGATTATTGTGAGATTTTAAGAGAGCTTCTCTTCTCCACTCATTTATCTTACTAGGATATTTTTTACTAATAGCAGCCATTCCATTTTTACCCCCTATTTTCATCCCCCAATTATAATCTAAATAAGAAAAAAATAATTTACCTTTATTGATTTCTAATTCATAAATTATTTTATCAAAAATATTTTCAGGTAGTAAAAAGATTTCTTGATTATATTTTTTAATCATGGAATAAGAAATATTCCATTTCTCAGCAACATTTTTTAGAGAGCCATATTTATAACATAAATCTTGAATTAATTTATGCTGTTGACCTTTTTCTAGTTTAATTCTCTTCTCCTTTGTATACATTACTACTATTGGAGTATAGGTCTTTAATAAATAATAGCTTTTTTAAACAAAGTAAAGCCTATAAAAAAGTATCTAAGCAAACATTTATATAATGTAACTTAAGAGTAACAATATGAAAGAGTCTAGAGATTATGAATTAAAGAGTTTAGAACTAGTTACAAAAAGAAAACTAGGCGAATGTAGAACCTATTTTGATGAAATAGATGCGGAACTAGCCCAACAAGGATTTACTACCGTTCGGGAACTAGCATTCCAATATATAGAGATGTAATAAGTAATCCGAGAGCAAATGCGACAATAACAAGATTCATTAATTCAAATGTAAACTTCGAAGGTTATCAAACAGGACTAATTTACGTAGGTACGGGCCCAAAAGATTTAGTAGACATAGCAATGGAAAGAGTTAGAGCAATAAGTCAAAGAAATGGTTGGATTCAATCCTCGGAGTAAATTTCTAAAAACCCAAACCTTTTAAACAAAAAACCCTTCAATAAATCATGTTTTGGAATAAATCGAACAAGATAGATCACAAATTCTGCCCTGCCTGCGGACTAAAACTAAAGATAGAAGACACTTTCTGCGTAAAGTGTGGATACTCATTCGCAGAAAGAGTCAAAAAAAAGAACGCAATAAATAAAAGAAACACAATATTATTCATTATCTTGTTAATAATAGCCTACTTCGGATTGCGTTACGCCAACGGACAAACATGGATTCCAACATCTTTTGCAGACGCATTAAGAACAATTCTACCAATTAAATAAACCAAGATTTAACGAGTAATTATAATCCCATTTGTTAAAACGGCGAGTTGGTTTCTTTTATTAGTTTCATTTTGAGTTACTCTATCCATTATTTCAGGTTTAACAAGTTCAACACCTGCCGTAAATCTTGATTTATAATTAACGCGAATTAAGTCTTGAATATTATGAGAAATTCTACAAACTTTATCTGCAAATTCAGCCGATATTAGAACGCGAGTTTTTTCAGGATATCTAGGAGTGCTTATAACATACATTTCGACATACCCATCTAATTCTTGGTCGATAAATTCTTCATAAATTATGTCCGGTCTTGAGTAAACTCCATTTCCAGGCAACAAGCAAATAAGTCCAAGCAAAGAAATAAGTCTAGCTCTAGCCATATAATAAGATAATAAAACTAATATAAAAATCTTACAAAATGGATAACTGCATGGTATGAGTAACAATTTAGTGTAGTTCACAAGGTTTAAAAACCACTAATTCAAACATCTAATAGCATTAACTGTTAACTCGTAAGAGTTGACAGTACATTGCGTTAACAAACGCAATGAATACCCTCAAGTCACCTGGCCGACAAGAGGTTAGCTAAAATGTTTAACTTGCAAAAGTTAAATGTCTGCCAGATTAACATGAAGTTACCAGAAAAAACAAATAGATATTGCAAACATTGCAAGAAGCAAACAGCTCAAACAGTAGCTGTCGCTAAACAAAAATCTCGTTCATCTGCGCATCCATTATCAAGAGGTTCAACAACCAGAGTAAGAATGCGAGGATTAAATAGAGGATTTGGAAGTAATGGAAGATACTCAAAACCAGCAATAAAATCATGGAAGAGAAAAACAAAACAAACAAAAAGACTTACAATAATGTACACATGCACAACATGCAAAAAATCAAAAGGAATAAGCAAGGCTAGAAGAGTATCTAAAATTCAAATAGGAGAGAAAATATCTAAGTAACCATGGCAGAACAATCAAAAAAAATAGTCAGAAAGAAATTCTTCGACGTTTCAATTCCATTAACAGCATCTAAGGTAAAGTTATATGCCTCAAACGAACAAGAGCTAAATAACCGAGTAGCCAACATCGACATGACTAAAAATCTAAAAGGAAAAAACGTCGAGCTAAAAGCACGAATTATATATAAAGACGGAAAATTAGACAGCGAATTAGTAAGCCTAATAGTTCTACCAAGTTATATTAGAAGAACAATGAGGCGTGGAATAGATTACATAGAGGATTCTTTCAAAACATCATGCAAAGACGCAGAACTAATAATTAAACCATTCATGATAACACGAAATCATATTTCAAGAAACTTAAGAAAAGAAGTAAGAAATGCAACCAGGAAGTTTTTAGAAGGATATTCAAATATAAAAACAGTAAAAGAGCTATTTTCAGAATTAATGACAAACAAACTTCAAAGATCAATCTCATTAAAAGTTAAAAAAATATATCCCTTAGCATTCTGCGAGATCCGTTGGATAGAAGTAATAGGCCCTCCAATAAAGAAGAAAACAGAAGTTCAAGAAGAACCAGTAGAAACAACTCAATAAAGGAAAAGCAAAAGCCTTTTAACATCTCATTTTCTACAACTTTCAAGCCTCTGTAGCTCAATGGTTAGAGCGATAGTTTTGTATGGCCTAAAAACCCAAGTGAACTATAGGTTGGGGGTTCAATTCCCTCCAGAGGCTTATGAGGTTGAAAACCTCATCCTCTGAAGTGTTGTGCGTAGTTCGCCCATAAGTGCAAAGCACCATTTGTAGTTCTTTAGACTCCTAGAACTTTTCTTTCTAAGAAAAGTTGTAGTTCAATTCCCTCCAGAGGCTTTTCATACTCCGCAGCGAGTTTCCGAGCACTTCAAAATATACTTGTTTTGAAGTTACCAATGACATCAGTCAGTGAGTACTGTGAGGAAGGTAGAGCAAGAGAGTATGAAAATAAATTCAGTAAAAGCCCTATTCAAAATTTAAAAAAATCTAAGAAGCTTCTCTCAAATCAAAGTCATCTTCTCTAAAATCAAAGTCCTCTTCTTTCAAGGAGATATCCTCTAACTTCTTAACAATAACCTTATCTTTTAAATGAACTGGGAAAAAACGGCTAAAATAACCTGCAAATAATTCAGCTTCAAGCTTCGAATCAAAAGATTTTGCGCAATCATAAGGATTAATAGTATATTTCAAATCGAATATCTTGGGAGATCTATCTGCAGATGCAGGATTCATCTTTGTCCACATACTGCGCACATTAGAACCATTCAAATCCCCTCTAAAAGATTTGACATACTTCCAGCTACATTCTAAAGATCCTCTTTGTAAAGGACCAATAAATTTTTCATTAGGACCAACTGCGACAACATATTTATTCATTGGATAGTTCATCTGAAATCACCCTTTAAAAACCTGCCTATTTAGCAGAATATGCGTTATCTGAAAATTAGTTCTTAACGACAAAACAAATCAAAAAAGTTCAATAAGTATTAATTACAAAGTGATAACAATAGAAACATTTAAATAAGCAACATTTTACTAATTATTATGGAAACAAGTTCATACGTTGGAAAAAATGTAAATGCTATCTTTGCACATGATAGATTTATTTATCACGTTAATGGAGTCTTGGTATCAACTGATGAAGATCATGTGAATGGCGAATCCGGAACATTGCACTTTAAAAATGCAATACTTTCTGCTTCAGGCATTATGTTCGGAGATATAAAACCAAGACATTTAAGTAATGGTTACGGTACAGAAATAGCAAGTGATTTAAGAGAATTAAGTAAAAGTAAAAGATTAAGCATGGATAAAAAAGATCTTGTAGCAATCATGGAATTAGAATCCAAATAATTTAATCATCTCTTCGCCCAATCCTTAATTTTATCTAAAATAGATTTCTTCTCATCCAACTTAGCAAGCTTCTCAAAAAGAGCCTTCTGCTCCTTAGAAAGTTTTGAAGGAGTAATAACTTCTAAAACAACATAAATATCTCCCCTTCCGTGTTGATTAACGTCTGGAGCGCCCTCACCACGCAAACGAATATTAGTACCAGACTGAGACCCGGAAGGAATCTTAATTGTAACTTCTTTCTTTAATGTAGGAATCTTAATATCACTTCCAAGAGCAGCCTGTGCAAAAGTAATCGGTAAATTCAAATAAAGGTCGTCTCCCTCTCGTCTAAATATTTCAGAATCTTCAACTTCTATTTCTATGTACAAATCTCCAGAACCACTTCCACGAGTACCGTACTCTCCTTCTCCAGAAACGCGCAAAGTAGAACCATTATCTACGCCCGCAGGAATTTTAGTATTAATTTTCTTAGTCATCTCAACACTCCCACTGCCTCCACAAGTCTTACAAACAATTTCAGGAACTTTCCCTTGTCCGCTACACTCCGAACAAATACCTACTTGCATGAAACTTCCAAAAGGAGTGCGAGTAGCCTTGCGAACTTGCCCTTTACCGTCGCAAGCAGAACAATCTTCCATCTCGCTATCTTCAGCTCCAGTGCCTTCGCAATCAGAACACATATCATGCTTTCTTATTCTCAATTCTTTCTGCACTCCAGACATAGCCTCATCAAATGATAAAGTTATTGAAACGCGTAAATCTCTGCCTCTATTCCTTCTACGACCTCGTGAACCTCCAAAGAAACTCTCAAATATAGAACCTCCAAATAAATCTTCAAACTGCGAAGCGTCAAACCCACGAAATATATCCTCAGAAGAATATCTTTGTTGAAAACCTTCTTTTCCATATGTGTCATACTGTTGCCTTTTTTGCTTATCTGAAAGAACAGCATACGCCTCAGAAAGTTCTTTAAATTTACCCTCGGCACCAGGTTCCTTACTAACATCAGGATGATATTTCTTAGCTAATTGTTTATAACTTTTTTTAATCTCTTCTTCAGAAGCATTTTTACTAACACCTAATATTTTATAATAATCTTCGCTCATGTTTAATTTCTTCCCCCCAATGCGAGCGAAGGCGAGCTAGTAGTTGAAATTAAACAGACAGAAACTTTCAACTTTACGAAAGTTTTCTGTATTGAAAATTTATTGCGTCGAGTATAAATTTTCATAATAACCGTTAAAGAAGTTACTCCTCTTCCTCTTTAACAACTTCAGCATCAACAACCTTATCCTTCTTTCCATTCTTTCCAACTTCATGATCCTTAGCCTGTTTCTCTTCCTTCTGAGCCTTCTCATAAAGCTTTGTAGAAGCATCATGAAGCTTCTTATTCAATTTTTCCATAGCAGACTTTATCTCTTCAGTGTCTCCACCAGCCAATTTATTCTTCAAGTCTTCTTTCTCTTTCTTAATTTCTTTAATATCATCTTCACTTATCTTCCCTTCAAATTCCTTCAAAGACTTATCAATTGTATAAACAAGTGAATCTGCCTGATTCTTTACTTCGGCTTTTTCTTTTTTCTTCTTGTCCTCTTCAGCAAATTCTTCAGCATCCTTTCTCATTCTTTCAACATCTTTCTCAGAAAGTTTATTTTCTGCAGTAATCTTAATTTTCTGCTCTTTTCCAGTGCCTAAATCTTTTGCAGATACATGAATTATACCACTAGCGTCAATATCAAATGTAACCTCTACTTGAGGAACTCCTCTAGGAGCAGGAGGAATACCCATTAAATCAAAACGACCAAGACTCTTATTGTCTGAAGCCATTTCTCTCTCGCCTTGTAATACATGAATCGTAACAGCGCCCTGATTATCTTCAGCAGTCGAAAACACCTGAGATTTTTTAGTCGGTATCGTCGTATTTCTCTGTATCAATGCAGTCTTAATTCCTCCGAGAGTCTCAATTCCAAGAGTAAGTGGAGTAACATCAAGTAAAAGAATATCTTTAACTTCTCCAGAAAGAACTCCTCCTTGAATAGCAGCACCATTAGCAACACATTCCATCGGGTCTATCCCACGTTCAGCTTTTCTTCCCAAAATTCCTTCTACAAAATTTCTAATTACGGGCATTCTAGTTGGTCCTCCAACTAAAATAATCTTATGAATATCTTTCACATCCAGCTTAGCGTCCTTAATTGCCTGCATCAAAGGTTTTTTACACCTTGCAACAATAGGATCAATTAATTCCTCGAGTTTAGCCCTAGTAAGAGTAAGTCTAAAGTTTTTCTGACCATGAATGAAAGGCAAATTAATCTCAGATTCAGTAACTGTAGAAAGTTCAATCTTAGCCTTTTCAGCAGCCTCGCGAACTCTTTGAACAGCAGTCTTATCTTCATTCAAATCAATTGCGTGTTCGCGCTCAAATTCCTTAACAATATAATTAATTATAGCAGCATCCATATCATGACCACCAAGTTGAGTGTCTCCAGAAGTAGACTTAACTTCAAAAACTCCGTCTCCAAGTTCCATAATTGTAACGTCTAGAGTTCCAGCACCTAAATCGAAAACTAAAATCTTAGAATCTTTATCCTGCTTGTCTAGACCAAAAGCAAGTGCAGCAGCAGTAGGTTCATTAATTATCCTAACAACTTCAAGTCCTGCAATCTGACCTGCATCTTTAGTAGCCTGTCTTTGATTATCATCAAAATAAGCCGGAACCGTAATAACAGCTTTGTTAACTTTCTCTCCAAGGAACTCTTCAGCATCACGTTTTATCTTCTGTAATATATATGCAGAAATCTGCTGTGGTGAATATTCTTTACCATGAATCTTATACTTAAAACTAGTTCCCATTTTGCGTTTAGCACCATAAACAGTTCCTTCAGGATTAGAAACAGCCTGTCTTCTAGCAGGCTCTCCAACTAAAACATTTCCATCTTTAGTAAATGCAACGAAACTCGGAAAAGCCTTTCCATAAAGAGAAGCCCCTTCGGCGCTAGGAACAATAGTAGGCCTTCCAGCTTGTAAAACTGAAGCAGCAGAATTCTGCGTACCTAAGTCAATTCCAATTATTTTTTCCTTACTCATTTTGCTTTCCCCTTAGAAACTTTAACCTTAGCCGCTCTAAGAACTTTATCTTTCATAACATAACCCTTCTGAATTTCTTCAACAACAATTCCTTCATCTTTATCAGAAGAAACCATTTCTATAACTTCATGCATAAATGGATCAATCTTTTTACCGTGAGAATCAAAAGATTTTATTCCCTCTTCAGCAAGTATTTTATGAAATCTACCATGAACCATTTTAATTCCAGTCTTAACTTCTCCATCCTGAGTCTTCTCAAGAACATTCAAAGCTCTATCTAAATCATCAACAATATCTACAAACTTAACTAAAACACGAGCAACAGCAACCTTGGCATAATCTTCTTTCTCTTTCTGAGTTCTCTTTAAAGTATTCTCAAAATCCGCCTGAAGACGTTTCAAAGTGTTCTCATAATCCAAAATAATTTGAGCCTTTGCATCAACATCTCTTCTAAGCTGGGCTTCAAACTCCTTAACAGTATCCTTAGCTTCCTTGCCAGCATCCTGTTTAATTCCTTGTTTTGCTTCTTGTTTCATATCCATTTTAACCACTCTATGTTCACTTTAAGTAAACATACAATATATCAAATAAACGAGTATTTAAATCTTTCCATTAAGCACATAACTAAAATAATGTTTAAATAAAGAGCTTTGTCTTTCCATTCATGACAACAATAAATCCTAAACATATAGACTGGAAAAAATGTAATAGACATCTGAAAGAACTAATTCCTCAAATAAAAGATGCTATCAGAGACTCCGAATATCAAGAATTAGAAAATCTAACAAAAGACGTTAAATTTATTCCAGGAAAAATTCGTCTATCTTTATCAAGAAGCCTAGAACAAAAAGAATTAGACAGAATCCCTTTATTAGTGGGCAGATTAGCAGACCGATTCAAATTAAATGCGCAAAAAGAAACAAGAGCTTACGTATCTGAAAAAAATATTCATGATCCTACATATGAAGGAGTTAGAAGTTATCTATTTGAACCAGACAACTACGACCAATTCAAAAAACAATCAAACTGAAAAGAAAAATAATCAATAAAAAAGTAAAAAGTAAAATAAATTAAGACTTATTCTCCTTGACCTGTTGCATCAGGAGCACTAGTGCCAGTATTACCGGAACCAGAACAAACACCCTCTAATTTAATATATCCGTCTCTAGAATCCATCTCCAAAATGTAACGCTCACCCCTCCTTAATTTTCCATCAAAACCTTCAATGTCATCACAACTTTTGACCCATCTTTTTTGAGACAAACTCCATTTTTGATAACATGAAGTGGCTCCTAAAACATAAGTTAATTCGGCTTGGCAAGTATGATGTCTATTAATAGTTTTTACATCCGGTACACAGCTAACTTTAAACGATTCTCCGAAAGATTTACATTTTTTTTCAAAATCCTCTTTCCATTTTTTTGCAGCTTCAATATCATTATCCTTATCTAACTCACAAAGTCTGTCTGCTTCTTTTGCCAGTTTATCCCTTAATTCATTAAATAATCTGGTGCATTCTTTATCGTCAATCTTTGTACAGTCTAAAATTTCTCTTGCAACAGCTGCAAATGCTTGCAACTTATCACTATCATCAGCAAATTTGCATATGTCCTCAAAATCTCCATTCTGCCCATTACCTACATCATTCGCACCAACACCCCCAGAATCATCAGGACTCAAAACAGCCCTATTAACATTAGAGATATACCCAAAATAACCCGCAACAATGGCCACAATCACCACGACGGCAACTGCAACCCATGCATTTTGTTTTTTCATATTTTTACCTCCTTTCATCTTCTTTTCTAAACGAAAAGCTAAAACCACGAAGAAAATTTAATATATATATCGGAAAGAATTTATCACAAAACTCTGAGGAGTTCGCTAGTAGTTTTGTGATTACCGTTGATAATCTCCAACAAACTATAACTCTGATACCAAAGATTGGAGATTTCAACTAGTATTAACAAAAAAGTAACAATTAATTCAAACCTAAACTAATCTTAATTGCATTATCAACTCTTTTCATCATATCAAAATTTAATCTGCCGAGTTTAGCAAATAATCGCGATTTATCAACAGATCTTATTTGATTTAGTAAAATGGTTGAATCTTTATCTAATTTAGATATGCTCTTAGAAACAAAAACATTTGTTAAAAATTCTTTATTAAAAATTTTTGAAGTAAATGGAGTAATAATTGTAATTGGACTATGTAAATTAGAATTGTCATTTTGAATAATTAAAACAGGTCTTCTTCCACCTTGTTCACTGCCCAAAACTGGCTCAAGTTGAGCCATAAAAATATCTCCTCTATTAACAGTTACCATTCTATATATTTATTCATCTCCTTATCAGTATTTTCCCACTCTTTAACAACCTTTAAATCAAAATCATACATCTCTTTACACTGCTCAATTAATAATTTTTTTATTTTATCTTTTTTAATGGAAGAATCATCAATTAATCTAACAATAACATCTTCGTAACTATCATTTTTTTTAGTTTTAAGATTTTCAAGTTCTTGTTTAACATTTTCACGAAGCTGAATAGTGGTAATCTCATTCTTCATAAATCTATAGATAATCTATAGTTTATATATTTTTCCATTAATCCTATAAGTCCATAGAATTAAATACCTGTCAACCTTAGCTCAACCATGATATACGAATTTAGAAAAGTCACCTTAATAAAAACGCGAAAGCCTCAAAAGAAAGATCTTAACGCAGATTTACAATGGTTCTCCGAATCTCTCGGATTATTCAGTCAAAGAGATAAAGAACGTTCTTGTTTTCGAATCTTTGTAGAATTAGTAAAATCAACAAGACGAAAACAACTTCTAAGTTCAGACGAATTAGCAGACAGAACGAACCTAACAAGAGGAACTATTATTCACCACATAACTCACTTAATTGAATCAGGCTTAGTAACTCAATATGAAAACAAATATATGTTACGAGTAGAAAACTTAGAAACATTAATTGAAGAACTACAAAGAGACCTAGGCAGAGTATTCGAAGACCTAAAAGACATGGCCCAAGAACTAGACGACCAATTAGGACTCATAAAACGAGATAAAAAATCTTCTAAAGTAATCTCGGATTAAAACTAAAACTAAAAATCACTTAGAGATACCGTCTATCAACTCTCTAACAACCAATTCAGTATTCTCAACAGCCTCAGAATAAGTCCTGCCGATTGGCTTATAATAAGTTATAGTAATAACAACATCCCAATCAGGAACAAATATTTTGGAAGAACTAAACCAACACCCATCACATAAAATGTTAAATATAGTTTCATTTCTATAAGAGAAATAATACTCATATCCCTTATACTCTCCCCTCAATGGCTCAGACAATTCAGCCCCAGCACTTCCTTCAAATGTAGTAAATGAATTCATTTCCTCAATCATAGCTAAATAATAATCATCATATTGCTCATCAAATATATTCTCTGCCCAAACCCTCATAGTATAATTACCATTCACATCTACATAATCTGCCCTATCTGAAATAACATAATCAAATGGAGTTTCAAATCCATTTAAAGAAAAATTAGACCTCTGATAACGACTAGTTTCAAAACTCGCTCTATTCAATCCAATACTATAACTATCTGGAAAATATTTAGAAAGTATAATTTCATTGGACTTTTCTACCTCGTGCCAGCCATCGCCAAGATAAGTCTGAAATACAGTGAATAAAAGAAAAATCAAATAAGCAGAAAATGCAAATCCAATAATTCCAATCGCTAGTCCAATAATCCCCAAAACCTTTTTATCATTCTTCCTCACAAAAATTATCCCTAAAACAATAGCAGTAATAGCAAAAACAATTCCTAAAAACGGAATTATACTTAAACACCCAAATACAATAGATAAAATGCCAAGAATATTTGACTGTTTAATTTCTCTCTTAACTCTTTTAACCATTTAAATAAGATAAATTCTATTTATTTAAATATAGGGTATTAGAAAGAGAAGCACAAAACCTCAATCTTCTCCATAAATTACTGACCTTATATCACTAAACAATATAAGCAATCCACCAATTCCAATAAACAAAGCTGTAAAAAGCTTGTTAAAATCAAACGCCAAACCAATTATAATTAATATCAAACCTACAGTAAAAATAATAGCTCTATAATTCTTAAATTTATAACTACTTTTTCTAACCTGCTTTTTTGACTTTATCTTCACAAATAAAATTAAACCTGTAGACTATTTATATTTTAGTAAAATCAAGCGCTCACTGCCTTCTGCCCGCCAATCAAAATATCTGCAACCTTCCTATCTAATAAAACAGACTGCCCCTTTTTGAAAGGCCCGACAGACTCCCCATCCATCCCAACAAAAGGCTCAATATCGTCTGTAATAAGCAATGAAACTTGACTCGCAGAAGCCTCATTAATCAAAAGCATTGAAATCAATTTATCAGTCTGTTCAACGGAAGAAAGCAAAGAATCGAACAAATCCTTCTCAAATGGAAGCATATTTTCAAAATCCTTCTTCATAACGCTAGTCTCATTAGCGATGAAAACTAAATTAAGCAATTTTTTCTTTCTACGGAGTATTAACTCCTTAAACAAAACCATCGAATTCTCATACTGTTTCTTATCGCGAACAAGTTCCTCAGCAAAAAAGTCACCATTACTCGTAATGTTACGTTTATTTTCATGAATAAGCTCAGAAAAACTCTTTATAAAATCAGTAGGTATTTTCTGTAAAGAATCATTCATTTTCTCCTTGCGCAATATCTCATATAACTCCTCATATTTTAACATAAACAAAAAACCCTATCTCATCTTATAAATATGATGTCACTGAAAAAGAAGTTAAGTCAATTAAAAAAGAAAAATAAAAAACAAATTATTTATCCATCAGACTGAGAACTCCCAGGATTTCAATCAGGTTCTACAGGATCTCTCTGATTACCGCCACCGCCACCAGGATTTTGAGGCCTTTGAGGATATAGAGGCATATCCACATAACACTGGCTCAATGTCATTCCTTGGTCAAGTGGCAAGTATCCTCGAGCATTATTTCCCCAAGGTAAACCTGCTTTAGGTTGCGTATCTTGATTTGCAACAGGTATTGGTCTATTAACATCGCACCACCCATCTTGAGGACTAGAATCAACACAAGTAGGACTGTAATCGCTCCAATAGTTATTTCTCCAATTTAACACATTACCTATATCAAAAGCTAAAAGAGGACTAGCAACAAAATCATTTTGTTCCAAAAAATTATAAGGACTTGTGCGGTAAACATTATTATAGAAATCAAATAATGGATGATTTCCAATATGAGAGTTATAAACACTAACAATCCCGTCAAGATAAGGATGTCTTGTATAATTTAAATAAACGCCGCCAATAAAGTTTTGTTCAATAATATTCTGCATATCTATAATTAAATTTATAGTTCCCTCCATAGATAAAGGATTATTCCTTCCTGTAATTCTAAGCCCATAATCTCTATTTTGAATTATATCATTGCAATATAGACGCAAACTAGAAAATCTCATAACCGCATTGCTATCGTTCATGACAGATGCAGAACCATTAAGGAATACCCCACTATTGCCATTTGAAGAAATAATGTTCTGGTAATAAGAGTCTTGAGTGCCAATATAAGTCACAAAGTCCGAGTTTATTCCAGTTATAGGAAAAGGATACATTAAATGATATAAAACACCAGATTCTTTATTATATCTTATCCTATTAGCGATAGAAAGATACAATCCTGAAGCATATCCTGGAAGCGTACCTCCGCAAGAATTTGTAGAGTTTGGCGTAGAGTTACTATCCACAGTCACTTCAATTCCATCTTTATTTTCTTCAATAAGATTCCAGTAAATATAATTTATTGAGGAGATTGCCAGTTTACTTCTAGAATATTGCCCTGATGAAATAATCTCAGAGCAGTTTATTTCTGTGCCTAAAGGCCCTTGTGTTTTTTTAGTATGTATTTTGATTCCAGCCAAACTATTATTCCATATTTTATTTCTTGCAATAAAATATTTGCCTTCAACACCAGACCAACCATTCTGAAGAGTAATATTAATGAAAAAGTCAGTATTCTTTATTCCATTTTCCAAGTTATTATTTATACGATTTCCGTCAAAAATTAAGATATTATCTTCAAGTAAGATATCATCGGGTTGTCTATAATACTTCTCCGCATCAACATGTATTCCATTATTCCAGTTATTAGACATCGTTGCATTAAACAATCTTACATCATTAGGAAAATATTTAGGATACAAGTCAGGATTTATATTATATCTTAAAGGGTCTTTATATTCGGAGACTAAATGAATCCCATTCTTTCCATTGGAATCATATTTGCCACCTAAAGCATCAGTTTGATAAGTATTTTCTTTAATCTTCAAACCATCTCCCCCATTTCCAAAAGCAGTAACATTCTTCAACAAAACTCCAGTCAGTTTTTGAGGATTAGCCGTTCCAACAGGACCGCTCAAAGAAACCCCATTTTCAGGAAAAACTGAAAATATACAATCTTCCACAGTTATATTTCTATAAGAACCATTAATCAATAAACCATTCATCCTATTTGGATTTGAATAGCCTGCAAATATAGCACCAGAACATTTCAAATTAATATTATTCCCAGCAATCTCTATCCCATCATAATAAGTTCCAGAACATATTGTTTCAGACTGCGTAATCACTCCAGGATACGCCGGAGGCGTAATGCAAGAAGAATAAACTCTAGGAGCTAAATCAGGTGACAATTGAGAATAACTAATTCCAATAATAGATATAACAACTAAAATAACAATCCATAAACCACCCTTATTCATACAACAATTAATTGAAAATCCTATATATATATATATATATTGTGTTCATCAAAAAATATTGATTAATTATGCTTAACAGGAACGTTACTTGCTAAAACAATACCCTCATCCTCTATGCCCAAATCTTGTTTTGTCAGAAGCCAGGCAAATTTCAAAAAATTTCTTGCAATTGGATTTTCCAAATTAAATTTATACATATCAGACTTTCCAACTCTCCTTGTCTTAATAACAATTCCCTTATTCAAAAAACCCTGAAAAAATACCAGTAAAGAATTATAACTAATGTTAGATTCATTTGCAATTTCAGTCATATTAAAGTCAAAAAAATGATTTCCAATTAAGAAATTCAAAAATCTAGTTCTTGGAGTATCCCCGAAGTATTCCATAAATGCAGATTCATCATTTTCACTCATACAAATCTACAAAAAAGTAAAGTTTATATAGCTATGTATATTCATATGAACACTATGGCAAAAACAATAATGGTGTCTAATGAGGCATATGAAGAATTAAAGTCAAGAAAGGCTGAACGTAGCTTTAGCGAAGTCATAATGAATATGCTCAACGCAAAGAAAAACAAAACAGGCAATGGGTTAAAATCTTGTCTAGGTTTGCTCAAAAAAGATAAAGAATCTGAAGAAATAGAAAAATCGCTAAAAGAGGAGTGGAAAAAATGGAACAAAAAATATGTTTAGACACAGACACAGTAATCGCTATTCTTAATAATGAAGAACGAGCAAAAAATATTCCTGACAAAATAGCACAAGATACAGTTTACATAACTACAGTTACATTATTTGAACTGCTTCTCAGAAAAACAAATTTGGAAGCAATAGACTCATTCAGAAATAAAGTGTACGTTTTAGATTTTGACGAAGATTCTGCGAGAATTGCAAGCGCCATTTTTAAAGAACTACAAAGCAAAGGAAGAACAACAGATATTAGGGATATATTTATTGCATCTATTTGCCTAACAAACAAATGTATTCTTGCTACATTTAACAAAAAACATTTTGAACATATAGAAGGTATTATCCTATTATAAAAAATCACTTAAGAAAACAAAGTCTTCCCCAAAAGTTGTCGACCAGTAAATTCTCTCCCTTTCAAACCATCACTTTCAATAAATCTCTTTCCAGAATTTTTAATCAAATCAGACTTAAAAAACAAAACAGGAACGGGGGCAGAAGTATGACTCTTAGTCCTGCAAGAAGTAGTATGATCTGCAGTAACTAAAAGGCTAAAGTCATTCAATCTCCTCAAATATCCAAAAAAATCCTTATCTATCATTTCTATAAACTTAACTTTCTGCATAGGCTTATTATCATGCCCAGGCAAATCAGTTTCTTTAAAATGAACATAAAAATAATCATAAATATTTTTATTATCATCAATCATCTCAATAGCCTTCTTCAATACCTTAGCAAGCATTTTTTCAGTATGTTCATAAAAATCATTCGAGTCCATAGAGGAGTAATCGAAAGAAAATAATCTCATACCAAAAACATTAGCAACACCCTTCTCTAAAGGCATATATCCTAAACCAATCCAAGAACCTTTCAAACTCTTAGTTTTAACAGGGGCAATTCCAGGATCACGACATAAAATAAAATTAGCAGGAAAAAACCCCTTCTTCTTACGAGCAAAATTAACAGAATGATTTTCCAAAATAACATAACTTTTTTTAACGAATGTATTCAACAAATCGGCAGACAAAATGGCCCTATTGCTGCTATCAAGAGGTTTAGACCATAAAACTTGATTATTCTCTCCTTCAACCGACAGCCCATCCTCATAAGACGGATCAACATTAGAAACCTTATCAGAAAGAACTCCTCTAAAAACGAGCACAGCTCTATGTCCAATAGTAGGAATCAACTCAAACCTGAAAGGTAATTTAACCTTAGAGTTTATAGCATCAGCAAGTTCACGAGCTTCACAGGTAGTTAAAGTTCTACCAACACGCCGATCAACTAACTTCAAACTACCAAGATTTTCAATAGTAGAAAAATTACATCTGAAAACTAAATCTCCGTCATTCAAATGTACTCCAGCACCAACAGCTTCTAAAAGTCCTCGAGAATAATCTCTAAAATCTGCACCAAATAAAGAAACTAAACCACTAGAAGATTGCGGAGCAATTCCTTTGGCAATAGGAAAACAATAATCAACTGCCCCGGATGAAGCAAAATAATCTAAATTTGGAGTCTTTGCATATTCCAGCGGCGTCTTACCTTTAAGCTGAGAACAAGAGTCATCCGCAACACCATCAAGAATAACGAAAACACCTTTCATTGTAAAATTTCACCAGATTCAATAAATTCAAATTTTACAATGTCCAAGGTTTTCATCAGATAAACCTTGGCATAAAAAACTTATAAACCTTCTCGCATCAATAATTTCATGTTTAAACTGCTAAAAGACAAGCTAAAATCATTCTTCGGAACAGAAAAGAAAGAAGAAAAAGCCAAAAAGCCAAAAAAAACAAAAGAAAAAAAAGTATCGAAAGATAGAAAGGTAAAATCAATAAAGAGCAAACCATCAAAGAAAGAAACCAAAAGACAAAAAATAGAAGAAAAACTAGAATCAGAAGTCACGGAAAATGAAATAGAAGCCGAAATAAAAGAAGAAGAGCAAGAGAAAAAAGAACCAAAAGAAGAAAAAAAAGGATTCTTCTCAAATATTCTAAGCAAATTCACAACCTCTAAAATAGAAAAACAACAAGTAGAACAAATATTTGAAGATTTAGAAATAATTTTACTAGAACACAACGTTGCCCTCGAAGTCGTAGACAAAATAAAAGAAAATCTAATAAACTCGCTAGTAGGACAAGAATCAAAATCTAAAGATATCAAAAACAAAGTAATCCAATCAATTAAAACAGCCATAGAGGGCGTTTTAACAGACTCTCCAAATCTCATAGACGAAATAAAAAATTACCAAGGCACCTATATTATCTTATTCTTCGGAATAAACGGAACAGGAAAAACAACAAGCATAGCAAAATTAGCCAATCTATTAAAAAAGAACAATATCTCAGTAGTACTAGCAGCCGCAGACACATTCAGAGCAGCAGCAATAGAACAATTAGAAATACATGCAAATAAGCTCAAAGTCCCAATAATAAAAGGAGAGTATAATACAGACCCAACATCAATAGCATTTGATGCAAAAGTATATTCAGAAAAACACAAAATAAAATGTCTTCTAATTGACACAGCAGGAAGAATGTACACAAAAGAAAATCTAATAAAACAAATGGAAAAATTAATCAGAACAATTAAACCAAACAAGAAGATTTTTGTAGGCGAGTCTACAACAGGCAATGACATGCTCGAACAAATAAAAACTTTCGACGAAGCCCTAGGAATCGACGGAATTATATTAAGCAAAGCAGACATTGATGAAAAAGGTGGAACAGCATTATCAGTCTCCTACATAACTAAGAAGCCAATATATTTCTTAGGAACAGGTCAAACTTATGACGACTTAAAAGAATTTAAAAAACAAGATATCTTAGAATCATTGGGTTTAAATTAGGCAGATTGTGAAATTATTTTAATCACAAGTAACATAAATCCCCTCAACTCATCCCATTCTATGAATATTTATTAGGCAATAAATAATCAGATATTCCGGTTTCCTCGTCTCAAACAATTAGAGACATTTAAAGCAATTCAAGAAACAACACATCTTAAAAAGTTTAGAATTGAATTAATATCCTTGTATAGGCCTTATATCTCCAAATCGGGTGTTGCCTACTTTTATGACTTGGGGCGTAGCATAAACATCTATAACTTTGTTTCCAAAGGGAGCACTCCCGCAAGAACTAACAAGTATTCTTGAGAATCCACTCTGAATAATATGCCCGCTAACCTCCCCTGAGTGAGGAACAACACCAAAACTAATAGAAGGAGGATTACCTCCAATACAAGAAGTTCCTGTAGCTCTCTGCCCAGTTGAATCACAAGCACACGCCCAAGCCCCATTAGATATGGGATTTCCACTTCCGCATATAACGTTTGTTCCAACAGGGCATCCAAAAGCACCGCCTGAAACAATATTAAATCTAACTCTAGAAATTCCACTAAAAGAAGAAGCCTGAATAGTAGATGTCGAACTGCTAACTGGAATAGTCACTCTTCCCAAATAAACTTCGCGACCTTCAACAACCTGCGGAACGCTATTTTGCAAATTCGTAATATCTTGACTATTATCTAAAACTTTACCTCCTAACCAGCCAAGCCAGCTTTCCAAAGTCTGGGCAACAAAAGTAGGATGCCCCGGTTGAGTAATATCTCTCACCCATACCTCATTGCTATCGTGTCTAGGATTAGAAGTTGCAGTCTGAGCCATAACAAAATAAACTCCTAAAAACAAAACAAAGCTAAACAAAAAAGCAATCAAATGCCTCTTCCTTATATTAACAGTAAACTTCATCATACCTCAAACAATCAATATAAAACACATTAATAAATATATCTTCTAGAGAAACTAGCCATTCATATCCTCATGCATCTGCATTTGCTTATTAAATTGTCTAAATCCCCTATGATACCTATAAGAGCGAATAATCGAAAGAATTACAATTAATACACCAATGATAAAAACACTAAGAGCCAACACAAAGAATATCTTTAATTTATATTCCCCTTCTTCAATTTCATTATTGCCAATAAAAGAATTAGTTTTATTTTGAAAATTATTTGTATTATTCAACACACTCGAATCAACCTCATTATTATCCTCTTTATTCAAACATCCGGAATCATAAGGATAATCAATAAATCCATCTAAATCATTATCAATTCTATCCGAACACTGAGTCAAAACTCTAGGAGGCCCACCACTCGAGCTTCCAGATGAGCCACCAGACGAGCCACCAGATGAACCCCCAGACGAGCTAGAACTACCAGATGGACAAGTCCCGCAATCCAGTGAACAAGAATTACAAGATTCAACAACACTACAAAAATCATCTCCGCATCTTCCTTCAACAACAGAGTAAGAAGAAAATCCGGGAACATCGACAGTATAAGCATTACTTGAAAAGTCTATAAGATCGCAAGCGCTGCAAGGAGCTCCGTCACGCAAAATAATGGGGTTTGAAAAAGTGATGTTGTAAAAGGTTAAGCGAGCAGGTTTATTAAGCAAAGGATATTTTGCTGAATTGATAGAGATATTCTTGTCCATTATCATTATTCCATCATCAAGGTTGAGAGGTTCATGACGTGAAGTTGATGTGTTAAAGTATCGAAGATCCAGAGATTCCCTAAAGAATATCTTTCCCTTATTAACTAATCCTATACTTACTTCACTGGCACTTGGGAAATTGTCCACATCACGAAAATCTGTTGTGAGTCGTGGAGTAAAGATATCTGCCAAAGGAAGAGGGCATCCATTAAGTCTATTTGTGCGATTATAATACTGGGCGACGGTAGCCGGACATTGATCAATTTCATCAGGAACATTATCTCCGTCGTTATCTTGATCGCTTATCGTAATATTAATAGAAGCTGCCTGTCCTGAAGGATTAAGAAGTTCAAGGGTGTTTATTCTTAAAGGCAAGCTTCCAACATCTACTAACGAAATCTTACCTTCAGAAGATTTATAAGATCTTTCAGGCAACTCTGCCCCTCTTAACCTAACTTTCGTATATTCATGAATATTCTCTCCTCGTATTTCAAAATAGTTTCTTTCTTGGGGGAATGAGGAGAGTATGGCCCTTGGCTTTATCCTTACATTGTCAGGAGATTCAAAAACCGTGTTTTTAAAACATCCAAAACCTGGCTCACAGTAAATAGTGTCACTTCCCTTCGTAAGGGAGAGATATTTTGAAGTAGAACCATCAAAAAAAGAAGAGACCACTCCTCTTCCATCCTTAAGAATGTAACTAGGAGACTCCACATAATCTACTCGGCTTCCCTGATGAAGGTAAGACGCTGCAAAAAACGAGTTATCTGCTGACCACATCACATACCCATGAGGAGGAAGCGTGATATCTCCCTTAGGTGTTTGCAGAGTCCAGTTGCTGTTTCTATCATAATTGACATATACTTTAAACTCATTCATATACTCAGTGTATAAGCGAACATCCTGAAAATTAACTCCTTCTTTAAGAGCTAAAGAAAGATTTACTAATCTCCCATTGCTCTCATAAAGAATATTCTTCACAGGAGTTGTTCTATAGTAAGGTAAGGCTCCTTTAAGCATATAGTATTCTTTAAGAGTCCTATAAATATACTCTGGATAAGGTAGCTTGTCTGCAGAAACGTCATTCCATAAATATGACCCGAAGCCAAATCCAAGAGTTGTTGCCCGATACCAGTCATATTCTTCGTCCCCAAACGTAGCCTTCGCTCCAGGCCAGCCAATGGTCCTTGCCCATAATCCATACCCATGAGTAGACGACTTTTGATTAAGAATCTTTTGTGCAAAATCTGGCAAAAGAGTATTATTTCGCAACTGCCTATCAGGGGCAGGAGTAATAAAATCTAAATACCCTGCACTCAAGACATCCGACCTTCGGTAATTCTCCTCATTCCCATACAATGCCGAGTATGATGGCTCAGATGTTAGAGGGCCATCATAGAGAGATTTTAGTTTAGTATAAGCATTCTTAGACTCACTAAGAAATTCACTCACTGATTTTACTTTTGAATCTGGAGTATAATGGTCAAGATGACCTGAAATTAATGCTGCTGCCCCAATCATATCAGTATAGAGTGCTGTTATTCCATAATTTTCTGAAGCATATCCTGCATCTATTCTATAGAATGCCCCCCTATTCCCTGTAGGTTCAAGTGCCTTACCTAAATCCATCAATGTAAAAAGATAGTTCCCAGGATAATGGCACACGAGATTGAGCGGGCATGAATAGTTATACCTATTCCCCATAAAAGAGATATTATCCCCACAAAAGTTTATGCCCCCCTCGCAAACTCCTGCATTCGTAAATGAATAGGGGGTAATAGCATAAGCATTTATCATGATTCCTCCCGTAACATTTCTTATTATTTGATCATAGTATAAAGAAAAATAGTTAGGCATATTGCTTGGAAAATATCTTGATATCCATAATGTCTGCGTGTATACTCCAAATCTGCTCCTAGGGATTGACTTTGCAGTTTCAGAAAGATATCTCATCCCCAATTCTCCCCCCTTAGCAACACTTGAGGGGAGTTGTCCTGGAACTGGGCTATCCCATCCATACCTTGCGTGAGGTTGGTAAATAACGATGAGATCCTCTAAACCAAATATTTTTAACTCCTCTAATAGGGAGGACATATGAAAGAAGTCCTTGCCCGTTAAGGGTGAAATACTCCCATTTCCGACATAGCCCCAATAGTCTAAAGACTGCCACCGGTTCAGCGTCGTATCCCACTCTAGAGGATAGTAGGTTCCATTATAGTTTTGAAGATATCTCCAACCGTTTACTCCTTGAAAAGGCGAAAAATTTTCAGGAAAGGAGTATCCTGAAGAACCCACGTTTATTCTAGCAGACAAATTGATTTTCTCACAAGAGCCTACGGGAGCGTTTATTTCAAAACTAATATTATCTCCAGAATTTACATTCGTTGAGAGGAGAAGTGATCTCTTATTGGGATCACCTGCAGGGAATCTTTCTTCTAAGAGTATCTCGTTGTTCTTTTTGATATAAAATTTTGAACCCTCGCTAAATATAAAAATGCAGTTCAAGACATCAGCCCTGTCTAGCTCTGCACTTATGATTGCTTCACCGGATTCTGGAGACGTCCAGCGAAGAGCAATAGTATCTTTATTAAATGCAGACTGTATCCCAGAGGAGTACCATTCAAAAAAACTCTTCGTAACAAGCTCCTCTCGATAGGCAGACTTAGGATTACTCATATTAACGAGAAGGTCTTCAGCATTATCGCTTACTGTGAGATAATACCTTTCTCTTAAAGAAAGTATCTCTGTGCTGTTTACTCGGGGAAGGTATTTATTATAGACATAACATGAAGAGGCGTGGTTTTCACTAGAGCATCCCCTTCTTTCAGTATTTTGGCCATTGCTTTGTGTCGCATCAGGATAAAGAGAATAAAAGTAAAGAGGATTCTGTTCTGAGCCTAACACGAGAGAAAGCGGAGCAATCCCCATATAGTCAACATCTTGATTTTTAAGTGCATAGCCCTCTATACTTCCTAAAAATAAGCCCTCATAATTTTCAGGATATTGATGTTTACCAGGATTACTTGCAAAATCCATAACAAGAGTTTTTCCCTTAAGCGCGAATTGGTAGATTTTTTGATTTCCAGATAAATCGTTCTCGTTATAGATAAACGTAAGTGTATCTTCCCCATGCTGATAAACATTCACCAGTGAGGGAGTATTTGTTCTGGAGCTTAATGGAAATAACAAAGTACCGCCTCCATTGCGATAAAGGGTGCCTGCGTCTTTTAGTGGAATAATACTTTCATAGTCATTATACTTCACATGAACTGTAAAGAGTCCTGATTGTACTTCGCGCTCAACAAAATAATAAGTAAGTATATTCGACGAATCATAATAAGTCAAAGTCCACCCAGGACCATAGCCAAAAACGTCAGAGCTATAATCAGCAGTTAGGGTCCCTTCTACAGAAGCTCCAAAAGGAGGCATAGAATCATATTTCTCTTCAAGAAGATACGCAGAAGTAGCATTGCTTAACGTAACTCCGTCTGAAACCTGAAAAGAATAACTGCCCGGTATGAATCCTTGAGGAATACTTACATCTATTTCGTGATCATTAATTAGAGTATATGATGAAGAAGGAAGAGGAATAAGATTCACCACTACTTGGGTAGTTGAATCAAAATCCTGACCAATAATTTTAAGAGAGTTATTTTGGCCGTTAGAAATTATCGAAGGATAGACGTACGAAAGTTCAGGAAGACCAGCTTCTTCAGGAGACAATCCAATCTCATCCTTAAAATGATAAACTAAAAAACCAATCACAATAACAATTGCAATAATAACAAAAACAAATTTAGAATTCCTTCCTTTTTTCATAAACCATTAAGAATAAAGCATTTTATAAAATATCCTTATTAATAACTACCTATCAATTATCTCCAATCATCTCTATTTATCAACTCTTTAAATCTCTTCTCCCTTCTAACATAACGCATAATAACAATTCCAACAATTGCTATTCCGATAACAAGAATCAACACAAAACTCCAAAATACAACTCTTATTTCGATATCTTTCTCTGTAGGTTCTGGAGTTTCTTCCTCCTCAAGTTCTTCTCCAAATGTATAATTACCCCTAGTTACAATAGAATCAATATTAACTTCATTATTATCTTTCAAACTATCGCAACCTAAATCTTTGTTAAAGTCAATCAATCCGTCGCCATCATTATCTTTCTTATCATTGCATTGCGCAAGCGTCAACTTAGGCCTACCTCTTCCGCCACCTCCTCCTCCGCTAGAGCCCCCCCCACTACTAGAGCTACCTCCAACTTCGCCTCTAATAGTCAATATTTGAGAATGTTCCTTCGAAGTTTCTTCAGATGTACCTGTAAATGTAACTACATAATCTTGAGCAATAACATTTCCAACATTAACAGTATAAGATAAAGTACAATTCAAATCGGGTTTGCATCTATCTAATCCAACTATTTTAGGAACAACCGTAACTTCAGGAGTAGAATTAACTGTAATAATAACGTCTTCATAATCCATAAAATCAACACTTTGTAAATTAACTTCAATATCAAATGAACTCTGAGGAG
>JAGVXB010000032.1 GCA_018303995.1 Candidatus Pacearchaeota archaeon | reverse complement strand
TTTAAACGGTTTACCCTTTCTTTTTTCAGTTGCAATCTTGGCTATTTTCTTAAAATATTCTAAAATATCTGATTCCGGTTTTTTTATTATAACTCCTTCTTCTCTTTCAGATATTATAACTTCTTGCATTGGATACATTCCATACGTTTCTCTAAGTATCTTTGGGATTACTACTTGTCCTTTTGAACCTAGTCTTACTCTTAGTTCTACCATGTTATACTTAGAGTTATACTAGTATTTAATGTTTTTGGTTTTTAATGAAAATTGTTACTTTTTTGTTAAAAATTCTTTCCGATATATATATACAGTTTATTCATATTAGGCTTAGCTTTTCGTTTAGAAAAGATGATGAAAGGAGGTATAAATATGAAAGAACAAAACGCGTGGGTTGCAGTTGCCGTTGTGGTGATTGTGGCTATTGTTGCTGGTTATTTTGGAATGATAAATCGTGGAGATACTTTACTTGCTCCTCCTTCATTAGAATCTGGAGATGTATGCCCCGATCCTACAACATCAACTAAGGTTTGTAAAGGCGACACTGTTTGTGAATGCTTGGTTGATGGTCAAAAACTTCCAGTATATATAACTACTGATGATGGAACATGCTGGAATTCTAAAGGAATTACATGTACGCCAAAAATAGTACCTAACTTAAAGATTGCATGTCTTGCTGCAGAAAATAGCGATAGCCAACAAGGAGGCATGGGTAATTCTGTAGGCGATTGTTTATCTACTTCTCTCTGTACAGATATGGGGGTGATTCGAGATGGACCCCACAAAGATTATTCTACATCTTGCTGTACTTATATAGATACAAGGGTTTGTGAACCTAAACGCTCTAACTTCGATGCGACTTTTGAAGGCGAATAAAGATAATTCTTTTTTTATTTTTTTTATTTACTGTTTGGGAAGTTGTCATTTTTGATAACTTAGTGTCATAGAACTAAGAAGAATGGGTGCTCTTTTTCTTTTTAAATTCTCATGCCTTTTTTACCGAATTTCTTTGCCATTTTCATTAAAGTCTTTTGGTCCATTATACTCTCTTCACTATTTGATTTGCCTGATTGAATCATTTCTTTGAGCATTTTGTATTGCTTTATTAGGTTTCTAATGTCTGTTGTGCTTACACCTGAACCTTTAGAGATTCTTTGTAGTCTTGATGTTTCTTTTTCCATTATTTCCGGATTCTCTATTTCTTCTTTAGTCATTGAGTCTATTGCGTGCTTATAGCCTTTCATCTTTTTTTGTTGTTGTTCTAATTTTCCTTCTGGTATTTTTGCTTTTCCCAATCCTGGAATCATTGACATAATCTTGTCCATGGAGCCTATAGATTCCATTGATTCTAATTGGGATTGAACATCTCTTAATGTTAGATTACCCTGTTCAATATTTTTTTGTGTTTTTTTTAATTCGTTTTCGTTTGTTACTGTTTTTATCTTTTCCATTAAAGACTCTAAATCTCCTAGGCCTAACATTCTTGATAAGAAGGATTCTGGGTTGAAGGGTTCTAGGTCTGCCGGTTTTTCGCCTGTTCCTATAAAAACTACCGGAACATTTGCTTCGTAACAAGAGGTTAGAGCTCCACCTGCTTTTGCTGTAGAGTCCATTCTTGTGATTATAACTCCTGTGATTGATACTGCTTCTTTGAAAGTTATTGCTTGTTTTTTTGCTGTTTGACCTATGTCTGCTGGAATAACTAGAAACGTTTCTGTTGGTTTTGATATTTTAGATATTAATTTAATTTCTTTAATAAGTTCTTCATTCAAGGCGTCTCTGCCTGCTGTATCTATTAATATTAAGTCATATTTTTCTAGTTCTTTTTCATATTCTTTCCATATTTTTATTGGATCTTTTTGTTCTGGTTTTATAAAGCATGCTATGTTTATTTTATCGCATAATTGCTTGAGTTGAGTGGAAGCTGCTGGTCTGTGGACGTCGAGTCCTATAGTGCAGACTTTGCTTCCGCGTTTTGAATAGTATAGTGCTAATTTTCCTACGCTTGTAGTTTTACCTGCTCCGTTTAGACCGAGCATCATGAATCTATTTTGGATACTTTTGAGTTTTAATTCTTTTTTTTCTCCTAGGATATTTTTTAATTCGTCGTGTAAGAGTTTGATTATATGTTCTTTTTTTTCAATTCCTTTTAGTCTTTCATCTAGGGCTGATTTTTTTATTTTTTGAGTTATATTTAAGACTAATTGGACGTTTACATCTGCTTCTATTAGTGAACGTTGAAGGTCTTTGATTACGGAGTCCACTAGGTTTTTATCAAGGAAAATAGCGTTCGCTATCTTGTCTGTTGCTTTTTTTATTGCGCCCGAGAGCTTGTCTAACATACAATTGCGAGTTTATTAGGGATTAATAAAGTTGTGTTTTTGAGGTTTTGGCGGTTTTAATTAAATAATCTTTATAAACTACAGTTTTCTTATGTAACTTATGAAGAAAGGGGTTATTGTTGTTGTAAATTTATTTGTATTTCTTCTTTTTCTTTTTGCTTTTTTTGCTCAGCCTGTAAATGCTTTTAGTTTTGGCAAGAGTCCTCCTAATCCTGGGAATTGTGTTATTAAAAGTATTTCATGGGATGAGAATTTTATTGGATTAGGAGATAAATCTAAATTGATTATTAAAGGTGAAAATTGTAATGAAAAAACTGTGGAGTTGAATGTTTTTGAAAAAGATTTTTTATTTGATGATTCTGTAAAGAGTTTTGAAGTCTCTTTTGCTAATGAAGTTATATCTGTTGAATTAGATAGTTCTGATTTGAATTATTTGTTCGATGAAGTTTTTGAAGGAGATGGATTAGAAATTTATTTTGAGATTGGTTTTGATTCTAGAAAAGAGGTTTCTTCTGTTTTGACTGTTTCTGAGGATGGTGTTGGTTTAGCGCCATTTGAAGGGGGAGTAGATTTGGAAGTTATTAATGCTCCAATTAATTTGGTTGCTACTGCGCAATCTGCTACGAGTGTTTTATTGAATTGGGTCGATAATAGCCGTAATGAAGATGGGTTTACATTGCAATATAAGTTAAGTTCTGCTCCTGAAGGTGATTGGGTTGATGTTCCTGGTGCAAGTAATTTAGTTACTGAAAATTCTCTTGGAACTGGCGGAACTGTGGAATATTTACAAACTACTGGTTTAACTGCCGGCACTTCTTACGATTATAGAGTTAATGCTCATGATAATAAGGGCGGTGTTTCTTTATGGTCTGATGCTGCATCTACGCGAACATTGGATCTTACTCCTCAAATAACTTCTATAAGTCCTAATCCTGTTACAGTTGGAAGTGCTCCTGTAGATATAACTATTTCTGGTTCTGGTTTTGTTTCTGAGTTTGTTATAGTTAATAAAGTGGCAGGAGCGAGTGAGTGGACTTCTTATTGTAGTTATATTGATACTCAGAGGTGTGTGTTTGATGTAACTTCAAATACTATTAGAGTTCAGCTTTATGCCGCGCCACAAACTGTTCCTGGAAATTATGAATTTGCAGTTGTTAATGTGCATGATCCTAATAATCTTATATATTCCAATCCTTTTGGTCTTGTGATACAGGCGCAATCAACTGTTCTAAATGCTCCTCTTAATTTGGTAGCTACTGCTCAGTCTTCTACTACTTCTTCAAGTATGTTATTATCTTGGGTCGATAATAGTAATAATGAAGATGGATTTACTTTGCAATATAAATTGAATACTGCTCCTGAAACTGCTTGGGCTAATGTTCCTGGAGCAAGTAATCTGCCTTCTGGAAATGGTGTGACTATGACGTATACACATACTGGTTTGACTGCTAGAAATTTATATGACTACAGAGTACGTGCTTATGTAAATAGTGGAAATCCTTCTGCTTGGATTACTGTGTCTGGTGTAAGAGCATTAGATTTTGTACCCCAGATAACTTCTATGAGTCCTAGTCCTGTTACTATTGGAAGTGCTCCTGTAACCGTAACTATTTCTGGTTCTAATTTTGTTTCTGAGTTTTCTGTAGGAATGAGGCCACAAGGAAGTACTGAACCTTGGATAAATAATATTTATTGTAGTTATGTGCCCAATACTGGATGTAATTTTGTGAATTCAAATACAATTACAATTCCTATTCCTGCAAATGCTGCTCCTGGGAATTATGAGTTTATGGTTGCTAATGTGTATAATATTGCTGTTCCTATAATTTCTGATCCTAATGTTCTTACAATACAAACACAAGCAACTATTCCTAATGTTCCTAGTGGATTAACTGCTGTTGCACAATCTTCTACGAGTATGTTGTTAACGTGGACAGATAATAGCTTGAATGAGCAAGGATTTACTTTACAATATAAATTAAGTACTGCTCCTGAAACTTCTTGGGCTAATGTTCCTGGAGCAAGTAATCTGCCTGCTGGAAATGTGCCTGGAGGAACTGTGACTTATTCACAGACTACGGGTTTAGTTGCAAATACAGCTTATAATTATAGAGTGCGTGCGTATAATGGTGAAGGGCCTTCTGCATGGTATCCTACAGGCGTGCCTTATCCTACTGGGACGACTTTAGATACTATTCCTAATGTTCCTAGTGGATTAACTGCTACTGCTTTGTCTGCCACAAGTATGAGATTAAATTGGAATGATAATAGTAATAATGAAGATGGATTTACTTTGCAATATAAATTGAATACTGCTCCTGAAAGTTCTTGGGCTAATGTTCCTGGTGCAAGTAATTTGCCTTCTGGAAATGGAGGAACTTTGACTTATCCGCAGACTACAGGTTTAGTTGCAAATACAGCTTATAATTATAGAGTGCGCGCATATAATGGTGAAGGGCCTTCTGCATGGTATCCTACAGGCGTGCCTTATCCTACGGGAACGACTTTAGATACTTCTCCTACTGCACCTACTTTATCAACTGTTGTTGCTCAATCTTCCAGTTCTGTTTTGTTAACATGGGTAGATAACTCTGTTAATGAAAATGGTTTTTGGATTGGAAGATGCATTGGCACTGGTTGCACTAATTTTATTGGAGTGACTGGGGCTACTAATTTAGTACCTAGTGCAGGAACTGGAATGGTGAGGCAATTTACAGATAATAATGGGGGCGCTGGATTGACTGCAAATACAGTTTATAGGTATAGAGTTGATTCGTATAATTCTGTTTCTCCTAATGGGAATTCTAATATTGTTTCTGTAACGACTTTTGTTTGTGATAATGGGCAAACTCGATTGTGTTCTGAACAGAGGGGGGTTTGTAATTTAGCTTCTGAAACTTGTACTGGAAATGTATGGCCTGGATGTACTGCTACTGTTTATCAAAGTAATGCTCAAACTCGTTATGGTGTAAATTATCAAGTTGGTTCTGAAACTCTTTGTGATGGGAGAGATAATAATTGTAATAATTTAATTGATGATATAGCTATGTTATCTGCTCCATTTTGCAGTAATCAAGAGGGTGTTTGTGCAGGTTCTAAAAAATCTTGCGGAGGAGTTTCTGGATGGTCTGAATGTACTGGAGTACAGTATACGGCAAATAGTGTAAATTATAGGGCTACTGAAGTTGGAGTTTGCAGAGATGGATTAGATAATGATTGTGATATTGAATTTGATTATGATGGTGCAGGAAGTATTAAAGGAGATAGTGATTGTGCTGTTTCTGTAACTTCAATTAATGCACCTGAACAAGTGTTTATTTCTAGTAATTTTAATTTAGATTGTGTTTCAAGTGTACCTAATATTCGCAGTGTAATTGGCTCATTAGATGGAGTTTCTTGTTCTTTTGTTAATTGGATTGAAAGTATTGCAAGATTTGATTGTACTAGTTCATCTACTCCAAGAGTGCAGGTTGCTGCATGCGATATTGATATTACTAAGTCTTATAATAATGGCGGGCTTATTTCATCTGATGTGAATGTTGTTTCTAATGCTTGTAATTCTTATTCTACTTCTGAATCGTGTGAGGCTGTTTCTGGAAATATTTGCGATTGGGTTTTGGGATGTTCTGGTACGCGATCTAATGGATTTGGAGACAGATGTGTTCCTACAGGAACTGGAACCGGGAGTTATATGTGTAGAGTAAATAGTTGTGGTGCTACTTGTGATGGGACAGTTAATGGATGTTCGTCGTCCTCTATTTGCGATTTGAATTCTTGCGGTTGGTTAGTCCAGGTAGTTTTGCTTGGAGTTCTAATAATATTGTTGTAACTGTTACTGGAAGTTATTTTGCTTCTAATGCTGAGTTGTTAGTTGATGGAAATCCAGTTACCGTTTTGCCTTCTACTAGGACAGCTACGAGTTTACAATTTAATTATGTTAATCGGATGTTTAGGTCTGGAACACATTCTGTTACTGTTAGAAATCCTACTTCTGAGAGAGTTTCTAATTCTAGGGACTTTTCATTGAGTTCTAATCCTACTATTTCTTCAATAGTCCCTAATGTTTTATCTTATGTTTCTGGAGGTTCTGTGGAAATTATCGGTACGGATTTAGACCCTATTAAATTAATGGCGAATGGGCTTGAAATTCCTAATGTTCTCTGGAGTTCTGGAGGAGATAGGTTAGTTAATTTAGGTATTCTTGGAGGAATTGTTCCTGGAGGAAATTATGATTT
>JAGVXB010000022.1:6596-8747 GCA_018303995.1 Candidatus Pacearchaeota archaeon | reverse complement strand
TTTAGAACGATTTGCAAATTCCTTATGTAAACTCTCAACGCTTAAACCATATCTTAATGCAATTTTCTCAAATACTTTGCTCTCATTTTTAAAATAAAAAGAATCCTCTGCGGCATTCCATACAAATGGAGTATTTACAAGAATCATCCCATCAGATTTTACATTTATTATCTCAACTATCTCTCTTAGTCTTCTTGTCTCATTTTTTCTTACAAATGCATGAGTCATTATTGCAACACAATCAAGAGAGTTTACAAGAGTAGGAGATAGTTCAATAGGTGGAGTTTCCAAACGTTTTATTAAAGTATCTACAGAATCTGCGTGCATCGTACTTATAGATGGATGTCCTGATGCCATTCCCTGAAAGAGAACAAATGCTTCTTTTCCCCTAACTTCACCAACAATTACATAATTAGGATTCTGTCTAAAAGAGTTTTTTAATAGGTCAAATAAATCAATCTCCCCTACTTTTCCTGAACCAATAGCAACCCTTGCAACAGCAGGAATCCAATTTTCACGAGGTAGATTTAATTCCCTAGTATCTTCAATGCTTACAACATGAGATTCTGGAGGAATAAAAAATGCAATTGCATTTAGTAATGTGGTCTTCCCAGAAGATGTCCCTCCAGCAATAAATATATTAGATTTATATTGTATAAGAATCCAAAAATAAGCAAGCATTTCAGGACTCAAAGTATTAGAGGATATTAATTGAATTGGAGTCCATGGAGTCTTAGTAAATTTACGAATAGTAAATGTTGGTCCTCTTGAAGTAACATCTTGAGTATAAGTGGCATTCACTCTAGATCCATCTGGAAGAGTTCCATCAAGTAAAGGTTCTGAGTAAGAAACATATTTTCCAGAACGTTGAGCTAACTTTTCAACAAAACTAGCTAAATGCTCTATAACATTAAATTTTAGAGTTGTTTTTATATTATGATAGTTTCTATGAACTACATAAATTGGAGTATTCACTCCATTACATTCTATATCTTCAATAAAGTAATCTCTTAATAATGGTTCAACCTCATTAAATCCCACAAAATCTCTGTAAAGGTAATAAAATATTTTTTCATAACTTGCATTTTCTATCTTAAGATTAAGTTCTTTTATAAGAAATTTAGAAGTTTTATCTATGTATTCCATTATTTTTTGTGGGGTTTTTTCAGTGACCACATTAACATTAATGAGTTCAATCATTGCTTCTTCTAAATGCACTATTGCATTTTTTTCATCTTTACTAAGAACAGGTTCTTCAACATCATAGACTAATTCTTCCATCTCTTTATCCCAATATATATGTGCATTTGCAAAAGGTTCAATTAATGAATATCTAATATCTATTTTAGTCCTATCTGTAATTTTTGGTAAAACTGGGACTATTGGATTTGGATTTATTTTAACATCAAACATTCTATCACCTCTGTAAATAAAATCATCTATAACATTTAAATCTATCCTAATTAGCCTTCAGTAACATCAATTTGAGGCCTATGATTTATAATTCCCCGATTTTCAACAAAAAATTCATAAGGAATACTTGCAGAATCAAATTCTTTTTCTTTTACATCTCCATCATAAGTAATATCTGAAATATAATCTATAGATAAAGTTATTTTGTAGCCTTGAGTAAGTTCTTCAGTAAGAATATCTACTCTCCCAACATTTAGAGTAACTCCAGGTTCAGAATATCTAACATTCGAATCTTCAAGAACATATTTCAACTTATCATCTTCCGGATCAATAATTATTTTTCCCCTATCCAGCTTAAAACTAATCTTTCTTTTATTTCCTGGAGCGTCAAGAACCTCAATAACTTTAGAATCAAAGACATTAAGAGATTCAATAGTTTGTTCAATTACTTGTCTATCCCCAAACTCTTTTATCTTGGGAGTAAGTATTGCAAGAACCAATCCAATTAAAGCAAGACCTATCAAAGTATAAATCACTGTTTCAACCCAAATTTGTCCACTTCTAGATCTCATTTAAAGATTAACCCCTGAAGCACAAGGTTCAAATTCTATGACATCTGCAACAGCACATACTTCTCCAGATTTCGACAAAGCAGAAATCTCAGCCCTAACATAATCATTCTTAGTTACATAAGTCCTCTGTCCAAAAGCATCAGGAAATTCCAGTGAAGAACCATAT
>JAGVXB010000022.1:0-6569 GCA_018303995.1 Candidatus Pacearchaeota archaeon | reverse complement strand
CTTAAAGAATCGCTCGTAGTTCCATCTTTTATTTCAAATACATCTGAATTTTCATTTTCATCAATAAGGGAAATTTTGACACCTGAAATTCCATCTTTGCTTATCTTAACAGAAAATCCCGTTTCGCTAGGAGGCGTAGTTTTATAACAATTAAATTTACTCTCTGCAAATTCCACCCCTCCAAGTAAATCTAAACATTCCTTACTATCTTTAAGTTTATCATTCACAAAAGGAATTACTACCGAAAAAACAACTCCCCCAATTACAATAGTGAGTACGAGCAACAAAACAGTTGCAACTACCGGACTAACACCCCTCTTATCTCTAAACATAAGTATCTAAGTAAAAAATACTTTTTATACCTTTCTTATAGCAAAGATATTTTCATAAAGATTATAGACAATCTTGTTGATTCAGTTACTGTAATTTCCTAGTTGTCTATTAGAGATTTAGGAACAAAAAGTAACTCAATTACGAGCAAATTCAAAGAATTTGTAAGTTTGTTGTGATTTGAGAAAGTGTTCGACTTTCGAACATGTTGTGTTTTTGCACAACTTTGTGTTCACAACTTTATCCTAAATCTCTATAAATAGAAGAATTGTTTTAAATTTTTAAGGTATACTAAAATATCCCCTTCCATCGACGTCTAGTTCTCCAAAAGGATCAGGATAAAATGATAATTGCCTAGAATTTCTTTCATTATTTATGTCTGCTTCAATAAGCGACTCAACATCAGATATAGCATTTACCTGTCCTCTAAACTCTCTTTCGCACCTTCCAGCGGTTAATATTGCAATATAATTTGTATATCCTTCTTCAGCATGAACCTTATATGCATAATCAACATCAACAACTCCATTAGCATTACATCTTGGGCTTATTCTATTTCCAACACCTTGAGCTCTTACAAAAACTATCAATCCAACTAAAAATATGGCCCAAATTACAAAAATTAATCTTTTATTTATTTTCATTTTATTTAAAGATTCAAACATATAAATGGCTCACAACGGGCACGTAGCCGGTGATGTAAGCCACTGTAATCCTCCAACACTACAGTAAGTAAGTTTAGCATTATCAGAGTGAGAAGTATTTAACGACTCCCATCTATTGTTTACACCATTGAAATATATAAGGCTGTTGTTCTTTATTAGATTGTCAGTATAAACTTCGATAGTCCTATTAAGACATTTCCCGCCATCAATACAAACATCTTTTGTAGAATTGATTGTGCCAGCACCAATTAAATCATTAAATAAATAAGCAGAAGTTCTATTTACAAACAGTGTAGAATCTGAAGAATTGTAACCTATTTTTACATTTGCACTTGTAGCTGTGCCAAAAGTCCCATATAAGCTTAAACCAGAACTTTGACCATTTCCTCCCCTAACTTGAGGAGTATTTATTTGTTGATTCATAAATAATGGACCAGTTATATTGGCTGAACCGCCAACATTCAAAGCATACCTATTATCTGTGGTATTTATGCTAACTCCAGAGCCTAATGTAGAAGAACCAGTAACATTAAGGTCTGACTGCGTATTTATAGGACCGTAACTAAATAAATTACCAAGCATAGTAAAATTACCCTCCACATAAGTATTTCTGTTTATTATAAAATTGCCAAAGTGCGTCGAGCTTAAGGTTAAAGTAGACAATGCATCATTTGAAATAAAATACCATTGTTTGGCAAGATTTGCACCACTAAAAAACAAAGAAGAATTATCAGTAAAGCTTCTAATCCATAAACTTTGATTAATAGTCAACTGTGTTCTAGTCCCATTAGCTTCCAATGAATTTATAATATTACTTCCAGTTGCATCAGACATATGATATAAATTGACATATGAACCATCTGATGAATTAACAGATAACTGTTTAGAAACAACATTCCCAAAAGTAACATTACTAGTTTTGTTCAAGTCTTGATTAAATGGATTATTTCCAACTCCACTTATATTAGTAAGTCTTGAACCATCTCCCACAAAGTAACTTGTGTTCAAAACACCATCATTGGATAATCTCAAAACTATTTTTTCATTATTTCCACCACCAACAGAGCCTATGTTGTTAAATATAACTTGAAATAGAGAATTGTTGTAAGAACCACCCCTAGAATCTATCCTTATAAAACCTCCATAATCAGAAATATTTCTTATACCACTTTGATTATAATTTACTCCGAAATCTAATATTTTTCCCATTACTTCGCTTACTAATGATGGAGTATATTGTTTATCAAAAAATATCTGTTTTATATTTAGAGTATCAAAAGTAACATTGCTAGTTGTATTCAGATTTTGGTTAAACGGATTTGTAGTTATAGAGGTTATATTTGTAATTTTACTTCCATCTCCAACAAATTTCTCATCAGTACTTACATTACCTGAAGAAATAATTTTTCCATCTCTAAAAATAACATTTCCTGCTGAAACAGATGAAATAAAAAAGAAAGTTGCTAGAATAAAAACTATCGACCTTAATAGCCCTAAATTCATAATTACAACAGTATTTTCTCCTTTATATTCTTTGCGTTCAAAGTGCGACATTTTCATACAATCCTCCAGTCAAACACAAATTCCCATTGAAACTAATATAACTCATATTATATCCAGTAGTATTTTGCATAATGAAAGAGTCAGTTGTAGGATTACATGAACTAGCACCATCTGAACAACTTCCAGATTCCAAACAGAGATTTCCACTCATATCTATGTATGCAGTAGAATTATCTGTAGAATTTCCAAAGACTAAAGACCCAGATGGTGCTACACAATTACTAGACACAGAACACGTTCCCATTAGAGCAATGTTTCCAAAGTCCCCCAACCATGCGACAGTATAAGCGCTTGAATTTTGTATTAAAAACTTGTTTGTGTCGTTTATTACTTGAGAGGTATTTATTAAGAGGTTGAATCTGCTGGTTGCATGAGGTCTTGAATCTTGGTAATAATAATCTGTTGGGTAGCTCCCAGTAACGTTTCTTATGTTACCAATCTGGTCATAGATAAACCCAAGCAATATATTAAATGATCCTCCAATATTAGTACTTGTTAAACGATTTAAGTTATCATAAGTCATTGTATAAATAGCATTATGGATATTGTCATCAATAACTAAGACATTTCCTACAGCATCATATTCATAATTTAATTCTTGTTTGTCTGAAGTATCTATTGTAATTAATCTTAGATTTGATGAATTGTATGTATAATCAGTAACTAAACTATTTGCATAAATAATCTCAAGAGGATTATTGTTTTCATTGTATGAAATATTTACTATTCTAGAAATATTTGATAACAATCCTTGTTCATTATAAGTAAAATTAATCATTCTACCGTCTGGCATGATTTGATGAGTTACTCTATCTGCTGAATCATAGATCCAACTGTTAGAATACTTTTTATTTGAAATATTTTTATCTTCACGAACTTTACGTAACCGATTATCATAACTATAATTTGTAACAGTTACATTAGTTACAATATCAGACATAGTATTGTTTAAGTCTGAATCATAAATATACTTTACCCAATTATTACCACTACTTTCATTTAATTTTCTGTTTAAAGAGTCATAGACAAAAGAAAGAGAGATATTTCTATTATCAAACTGCTTGATTAAATTTCCTTGCGTATCATAACTATAATTCCATATTCCACGATCTGGATCTCTTTCTTTTACCTTTCTCCCCAAAGAATCATAAGTAAAGTTGAATGCATTGCTTAATGAATCATTGATAAGAATAAGTTCTCCAACTGCATTATATTGGTATGATGTAGAATAAGAAGCACTTCCATTATATTCAATGACTCTTGATATTCTTCCCTTAGAATCTAATTCGTAGCCTGTTCTATGGCTATTTTCATCATATAGTGTAATATTCCAACGGTCAAATGAAATGGTTTTAAAAGTATTATCTGGGTTAAACACTTTTATGACTCTTCCTAGAGAATCGTATTGGTATAATGTAAATGGCACAGATGTATTGGCAGACGTGTAGTTAGGTGTAGATGTAATAAGATAAGGGTTACTTTGCCTTGATATCTTGCCAGAGTTATCATAATAGTAGTCCACTACAATCTGCTTATTATCAGTCGCATCTGTCTTAGACTGAATTATCCTACCAAACCCATCGTAAAACTTGTAAGTATCTAATGTATTACTTGTTCCATTTTGTTCTCTTTGTTTTACAATTATTTTACTATCTCCAACTGTTTGGAAGGTGTAAGCGTATTCTTGGGTAGGGAAATTAATATTGTCTAGTGGAAGAACTGTCTGTTTATCTATGTTTAAAAAGTCATAAGTAAAGTTACTAAAGAAATGATTTGGGCTGGTTTGATTGCGCATATTTCCACTACCTAATTCATACCCATAAGTTGTTTTGAATCCTTTGGCATCTGTTGCTGAATCTGCGAATGTATTGCTAGGGTCAGCATCCCCATATGAATACTTTATTTTATTTCCTCTCGAATCCGTTTGATTTTCAACGTTTCCAAAAGAGCCATATTGGAATGAAATGTTCTTGCTAACGCTACCAAATAATAATTCTTCCTTAAATGTTACACTTCCTTTTGTAGGTGCAGAACCATAACTTAAGCCATCGTAAGAGTAATTTGTCTGTCTAAGCCTTGTAGAGTTATCTGAATCAATTAGAGTATAATTTTGTATTGTATGCACTATCCATGAAGCACTATTATTAACATAAGCCATATACTCATAATAATCGTCGCTTGCATCATCATTATTGCCTTTGGTGTGCGTATAAATGTTATTGCCAAAGGAGTCATAATCATAAGTTTTGTTGCTTGTTTTTGGAGTGGCGCTGTTATTACCGTCATAAATGAGATCTGATTCTCCCACTAAAGAAACAGTAGTTTTACTTCCATCTCTTGATTCAGACCATCTTTTCTGAACTATTTGATAAGTAATGCTATCTAAATTTAATACTTCTGTCTTAAACTGTCTACCTTTTAATGAATTTGTTTGATGGAAGTAATGTTTTACTAATTTGTTATCCGTCCTCTCTTCAACATATCCAAAGCCTCTAAATTCATTTATAGTATTATTATAAAGTCCATTTGAATAATTATAAGAATAAATGTATGTTTGATTATGTGGGCCAATAATATTATTTTTATAAGTTATATTGCTTACAACCCATACATTAAATCCCAGATCATTATGTTCATCGCTACCCTTATTAGACAAATAGGTTGATTTCCCATAATCTATCTTGATAACTCCACCAAAACCAGTTGTTACATTATCTAGTAAAAATCCTTTTGTAGCGTTGTTGATATAAGAATATTTTTGACATGTTCCTCCTCCACTAGTCCATCCTCGTAAGATATCTGATAGTCCATCCCCATTAACATCTGCAATTCTATACCCTACATCTGTGTAAGTGTAGGCAAAACAATCAGGTGTACGCCAACGAGCATCGTACACCCATCCACTTCCGTTATTAATATAAGGGTCGCGGCGACCAAGGCCACATCCAGATCCATCAGCTTGTGCATGAATAAAATCAACAAGTCCATCCCCATTGAAATCAGTCATACGAGAACCTACATCGTTGCCATTTTCACTAAAGCAATATGGAGGTTTCCATGAATCATCTTGTATCCAGTCTGTACCGTTGTTAATATGCCCGCTATACTGGCTACAAGCACCACCACTAACTCCTGCACCTCGCAAGAAATCTGGCAATCCATCCCCATTAACATCTTCTACACGTGCGCCATTATCAAGATACGCATCAACAAAACAATGAGGCAGTCTCCATTGTGTAGTTGTTTGCTCCCACCCAGTACCGTTATTAAGATACACCCTTCTATCACAATTACTGCCACCTCCTGCGCCATACAAAAAGTCAGTGAGTCCATCACCATTCACATCTGCTAATCTAGCTCCTAAATCATTTGATGTTCCACTATAATACATAAAACAAGTAGGAAGCCTCCATGCCGTAGTATTTTCTATCCATCCAGTACCATTATTGATATAAGTGTGTCTTTCGCATCCATTTGGATTTTCAAGGCCTCTGAGAAAGTCTGTAAATCCATCCCCATTGACGTCGGCGGGCCTTAGGCCTGTATCTCCATTGCTCTCTGTAAAACAATATGGTGGTGCCCATGTATCATTTCTTACCCAACCAGTTCCGTTGTTTAGATAAGCCTTCTTTACTCCAGCACTGCAGCTAGAACCTCCAGCACCCCCTGTTAAAAAGTCTACAAAACCATCATTATTTACATCAATAAATCTAGATCCTTCATCTCCTCCACTACTTGATGTAAAACATTCTGGCGGGTTCCAACTACTATCTTCATGATACCCATTTAAAAGAGACGTATATGAAAACTGAGGGGATGGTAAAGAAGTAGAATTGTCTAAGCCATACTCAGTTATATTAGCTAAAAATGTTGTTGAGATAAGAGAAGTATCATTCTCATAAGCAGAATAACTTAAACCCTAACATTTCAAGTTTTACGTAGTTGTTTTTTATTTATATTCGTTAAAATAGAAATATTTAAATACTAGTAGATACGTATATACGTATCATG
>JAGVXB010000021.1 GCA_018303995.1 Candidatus Pacearchaeota archaeon | reverse complement strand
TAATAACTTTACTAATCTTGCTAATGGAAATCACGCCTTTAAGGCTTACTCTCAAGATACAGCTGGGAATGTGAATAGTACTGAGATGAGGACTGTTTCGGTTGATGCTTCTGCACCTTACTTTACTGGTGTGCCTGCTGGTGGTTCTTTGGTATATGGAAATTATTGGAGTGGAGTGACATTTAATGCTACTGACGCTGTTGGATTTGGAACGTTTGTTGTTAATAACTCCTTGTTTGTGATTAATTCTACTGGTTTCATTAATACTACTTCGCTATTGGGTGCTGGTGCTTATTATTTGAATATTACTATAAATGATTCTTCAAATAATGTTAACTCTACAATTTATACTCTTACAGTTAATCAAGCTAATTCTTCTGTTAATCTTACTTTGAACACTACTATGCAGAATATTAGTATTGTTCAGAGAGACTTTGTGTTGCTTAATGGAACTTTAGTTTCTGGTGACTCATCTGGACGGTTGATTCTGTATAATAATGGAACTTTGATAAATAATATGACTACTGAAGTGAGTAATAATACTCAATTCAATTATACTGGTAGTTATAATATTACTTTGATTTACTTTTCGTCTCAAAATTATTCTTCCTCTAGTTTAACTTGGTTTGTTAATGTTTCCGCGCTTTATGATGGAGATGGAGATAGTGTTGTGGATATTGATGATAAATTATTTGGGAACGAGTCTAATGTTAGTGTTTCTGGAATAACTAATTTGAATATCACTGTTGCAGGCAATTCCACAAATGGAACGTATACTGGAAAGCAGAGAGTGTTAATAATGGATGGCTCAACTTTGATTGCTAATTTTAGTCATAACTTTTCTTCTAAAGCTCTTGATTTAATCAATCTTTCTTTGCAGAAGGGTTCTAATTATATTATATTTAATTATTCTTCTGGACTGCAGGAAAATAAGACTTTGTATTTTGAAGATAGTAGTTATACTAGTTTGTGTGTAAAAGATTCAGTTGTAAATTCAATATCTGAAGTTAGTTCTGGATGCAATGGGGCTAGTGAATTTTCGTTTACTTCTTGCATTGGTTCGAGTTTGACATCTAATGGCATTGCTTGCACTGATGAAGGTTCACGATTTAGATTTGATAATTTAAATCATTCTGCAGTTAGGGGCACTGTGGCTGAAAGTTCATCTTCTAGCAGTAGTGGCGGAGGAAGTTCTGGAGGAGGAGGTGGAGGCAGTAGCGGTGTTTCTACTGGTGCCAGTAGCTTTAATTTAGATAAACAAGATTTCAATATCAAGATTGTTTCTGGAGACAGTCAGACTAATGAAATAATAATTGAAAATAATGGCACTAGCGCGTTGAGCATTAAACCTATTGTGAAGGGTATTGAGAGATATGTATCTTTTGATAATGATTTGATTACAGTTGCTCCAGGTCAGAGCAGTTCTATTAGGTTTACTATAAATGCTCCTGAGCCTGGAGTTTATGCTGGTAAGATTGTTATTGGCTCTAAAGAAGTTATTATTATGTTAAATGTGGCAAGCGACGGTGTTTTATTTGACACGATAATCACTGTTCCTGAAGCGTATAGAGTTCTTACTTCAAATGAAAAATTGCCTGTTTTGATTGAACTCATTGAAGTTGGAGATGAAGTTGGAGTGGACGTTACAATGAGTTATGTTATTAAAGATTTTGAAGGGAATACATATTATACCGAGTCTGAAACGTTTTATGTTTCTGGGGCAAAAAGTTATACTAAGCAGTTTTCTACTAAAGACCTTAAGCCCGGAGATTATGTTTTAGGCACTGAATTGGTTTACATAGGAGGTTTTGCAACTGCGACTGCCCATTTCAAGATATATGATTCTGCGTTTAATGTTCAGACATGGGTTTCTATTATAGCTTTATTTGTTTCTTTGATTATTGCTTTTATTACATTTATGTTTTTCAGGAAACATTCAAAACAAAAACAATTTAAATTGAAGTCACGGAGTTATTGAATGAATAAACTGATGCTCTTTGCTTTTTTGTTTTTTGTTTTTATTAGTGTTTCTGTTTATGCTGAAAATTCAGATACTATTGAGAAGATTATTATTGTTTCTGGAGAGACTAAAGTTCCTATTAATTTCTTTAATGACGGTGAGGCTTCTTTGTATACTGCCGTATTGACTAAGAGTTCTTCTGTTGTTTCTTTGATGGATTCTTCAGTTTATATCAATAAAGGAGAGTTTGGCTCTTTTAATTTGGTTATCGGAAAAGATAATTTAGAAAATGGGGTTTATTTTGATTCGTTAATTGTTTCAAATGATAAAGGCATAGTTAGAGAAATTCCGATTATAATAGGAATTAAGTCAAAAGTTTTAGATTATGATGTTTCAGTAGAATTTGATTCTTTTTCAGATATTTCTTCTTCTGATGAGGGGACGGTTTCTCCTAATTTGAAAGTGTATAAGTTAAATTATAATACTCCACCTACTGATAGCGTAGTTCTTGGATTTGAAGTTTACAGTTTAGACGGTAAACTTTTGGATTCTTCCGAAGAAGTTATTTCTGTTTCTAGGCAGGCCGAATTTGAACGTTCATTTAATACAAATTCAGAATATCCTTCAGAAGTTTTAATTGTTGCTTATGTTAAAAGTGGAAAGTCTTATGGGCTTGATGTTTATCAGACGAGTTTATCTTCTAGAGATATCGTTAATCCTCCTGCTAAATTAACTGATTATTCATATTATATTTACCTCGGAGTTTTTATTTTTTTACTGTCTCTGGTAATTTTAGTTAGTTATCTTTGGTATAATAGGTATAATAATCAAGCAAAGGATTGGAAATCTAGGTTGAATTATATTCAAAAAACTCAATTTACTGATGTTGCTCGAGGATTGCGTAAGTTGCAGATACAGAAGGATGCGGTTGAAAGGGCTTATTCTAATCATTTTATATCTAGAAAGTCTTTCAATTCTGCTATTGCCGAGATATCTCGTTTGTCTAAAGAGTTGAAGAAACGTTTATAAATAGATTTGCTGTTTGTGTATTGAGATAAAATGGTGATTAAAGAAAAGTCTTCTCTTTCTGGAGTGGTTAGAAATCTTGAGTCCGAGATAAATTCATTAAATAAGGAGAAGAATTCTTTGAAGAAGGCTATTGAAAAGGCTTCTGCTAATATTTCTGAGAGTCGTCAGAAAGAGCAGGAATTTCAGAGATTAATTGCAGATTTGGCTGAGAAGGAGACTAAACTTGCAGGATATAAGAAGGATTTGGAGAATAAGTCTGAGAAAGTTACGGATAAAATTAGCAAGATTTCTAAGATAAAGGCAGAAATGAAAGATATTTAGTTTTTTATAGGCATTTTAGTTTGGATTAATATTTAACCATAAATCTTAAAAACGCATTGATGTAGGATTGACGACATGATTATTTACTAAGCTAGATGATTTACAAATTTTCCTTCAGTTATTAAAGTAGTTAGTCTTTCAATTGCGGATTGACCAGATCTTTGTTCAAATAAAGACTTTTGACGAGAATCATATTCTTTACAGATATATGTTTCTTTAGGAAGATTTTCCGAATCTGTTCTAAATCTTAGCGGAACCCATGCTTCTGGCCAACCAGGATAATTCTCAGCCATAGCCGTTCTTACACTTTGATTTATATTACAAGTAGGCTGAAGAACACATGATGTACAATAATTTCTTAGAACAAAATCTCCTGCTCTGTATGATGGACTCCAAGATTTTTTTTCTTCTACGCCTTCTGGCAATGGCAGTAATTCGACCATATAATAGTCCTTTTTTTGAGATATATAAGTATTATTATGCTCTTACATTACCATAATTTTAAAAAGAGATTGCTTTTAACTGTGATTGGTGATGATAAATGAAATACGATTATGCTCCGGATTTGAAAGAAAGACTTGTGAATATTGTTAATAGGTTGCAGATGAATCATGTTGATGTTAATAGAGTTGAATGTTTGAGGAGTTTTGGCTCGAGCACTAAACGCACGCTTGCTAGATGTCATACAATTGGAAAGGTAATGCAGAAAGGAATGAAGACTGGCGCATTTTATACAATTGAATTTCTTGAGAAGTTTGACAAGTTAAATAAAAGTGATCAGGATAAAGTGATTATTCATGAACTTCTTCATATTCCTAAGACTTTTGGTGGTGGATTTCGTCAGCATGATTTTGTTTGTGAAGAAAATATAGATAAGTTGCATAGGAGTCTTGGATATCCACAAAAAACTACTTGGTTTTAGTGTAATTTTGTGTAAGAGAACTCTACAACTTTTCTTTAGAAGAAAAGTTCTAGGAGTCAAAAGAACAAATTGTCTTTAGAAAAGAGAGTTCTAGGCACTAGATGTTTATCATCTGTGCCACAACTCACGAGTTGTAGGAGTCAAAAGAACAAATTGTCTTTAGAAAAGAGAGTTCTAGGCACTAGATGTTTATCATCTGTGCCACAACTCACGAGTTGTAGGAGTCAGAGAAACTATTTTTGTTGAGGAATGTTTATAAAGATTAATTGCTGATTTTAGCTTGTAAAAAGAGTGTAAGAGAACTCTTTTTTATTAAAAAGTGGTACACAAAAAATATACTTATAAAAAGGGTAAAAGGTTTGGTCCGTATTACTATGAGACTAAGCGTGTTAATGGCGAAGTTGTTACAACTTATTTAGGAAATCATGCTCCTAAGAGTAATTTGTTTTCTAAATATAAATTTATTTTTTTATCTGTCTTAATTATTTCTTTAATTGCTTTTGCTTTGTTTTATTCTTTTGGTTTCACTGGTCTTGCTTCTTTAGATATTAAGACTGAATATGATTCTGGAGAATTAATTTCTGGGAAAATTAATCTTAATTTGGTTGAGGGTGAGTTAATTCCAGCTGATTCTAAAATTATTGTTAATTATGCAGGGGTTTCTAAGGAGTTTGTTTTATCTTCACTTGTTTCTGATTCTGTTTCTAATGGGAGTTTTTATGCTGAAGGTGTTTCTTTGTCTGGTGAAGGTTCTGGATATGGCATTTCTGGGACTAAAGTTGAATATCCTTTTGTTGATTTTGAATTTATTATTGAAAGTGATTCTGGACAACAAGGTTCTTCTAATGAGGGGCAGGGAAATTCTGGGAGTGGTGGTTCTTCTGGGGAGCAAGGTAATTCTGGTTCTTCTGGTGGGGCGGTAAATGAGTCTGAAAATCCAGGGAGTTCTGGAAATTCTGGAAATGAAAACTCTCAAGGTGAGGGGCAGAGTTCTTCTGGTTCTTCTAGTGAAGAGCAAGGTAATTCTGGCTCTGAGGGCTCTTCTGGTTCTTCTAATGGTAACTCGGGAAATGAAAATGGAAATGCTGGAAATAGTAACTCTGAAAATGGAAATAATGGTAACTCAGGAAATGAAAATACTGGAAATGAAAATGGTGGTAATGGAAACTCCGGCATAACTGGAAGTGTTGTTTCTGATTCTGATACTATTTCTGGGCGCGCTTCTAGAGATGAGCCTTTTATTTATTCTCTTTCTGACGGTGAAGATGCCGTTCTTGTTTCAGGCAGTGTGGCTTACGATGATGATGTTTTGGATGATGATGTTGTTAAATTTAAAGTTGGGAATAATGAACTTGAAGTTTCTACAGACTATTCTGTTGAAACTACTGGTTTTGGTGTGGATTATATTGGAACTAAAAAGATAAAAATATCTATTGATTTGAGTTCTTTTGGTTTTGTTGCTTTGAATGATTCTGAACTTTCTGTTGTTTTAGATTATAATGGTGTGGAGATTGTTAGTGCTTCTGAAAATATAGTTGTTTCCGGTGTTTCTGAAGGTAATGAGACTGCTGAACCTGTTGAGCCGATTGTTAATGATACTGTTGTTGGTAATTTGACTGAAGTTAATCAGACTCTTGTTGAAAATGTTACTAATATTACTTCTATAATTAATGAAAGTTCAATTTTTATTAATCTCAGTCAGTTTGGTGCCGTACTTGGACAGCCAGTTAAATGGGTTAAGTCTGTTGCTTTTGATGTAAATGACAGTGTTAGTCTAGTTGTTGAGATTCCTTTGAGCGCTGAAAATATAACTCTTGATAAAATTAATCTTACTGAATATGCAGAGATTGTAGATTTGTCTGAAGAAGAGGTTGATTCTTTGAGGAGTAGTATGAATAACAGATATTCTGAATTGTCTAATGGATCTGTATCTGAAACTGGTCTTGAGGTTAATGTTAGTTCTAATGACTCTGTGTCTGAAGAGTCTAATAGTTCTATGTTAAATGAATCTGTTCTTGTTAGGGAAACAGTTTCTTTATTTAATGAGTCTACCTCTCAAAATTTGACTATTGGGATAAGTGGAGGTGTTATATCTGGGCGTGCTATTTCAGGACGTGTGACTGCTAATGTTGATTTAAAAAAAGAATCTTTCTTTTCTCGTCTTTTTAAGGCGTTTTTTAGTTCTATTACTGGAAGGGTTGTGGAAGAAATTAATGAAACTGAAGTGTTAAATGAGACTTCTAAAAAAGTGAAAGAAGTTTCTATTAATCTTAGTGAAGATGATTTTGGAGTTGAAGTTGAGTATTATACTGGCGCTCCTGTTGCTGTTGAAAATGTTTTGAGTGATAGATTTAAGACTGTTTTTGTTTCTAGTCCTGATGATGTGCATTATGAAAATGTTCTTATGTTTACAAATATTTCTAACTTGCTTAAAGTGAAGAGATATAATGAGATTATTGTTGAGTGGGTTGAGAATAACACTCAAATTCCAGTTTTGTTTGTTAATGATACAAATTTGGATGGGAATTATGATTCTGTTTATTGGGTTGCTCCTAGATTGAGTAATCAGACTTTCAATATAATTGTTATTACTAGCGCCCAGCATTTGAATGAGAATTATAGCTTTATTTCAGATATTTATAATGAGACTAGCGAGCTTGATAATATTTGGAGTGAGCCGATTCCTTCTGGACATTATGTTCGCGTTACTTTTGAGAAAAATCTGACTAGTGAGAATGATATTACTATTTATCCTAGGAATATTCAGAATTTGAGTACTTTGGTTGAAGTTTATTATATTAATTCGACCGTTAAGATTAGTGAGTTTCCAGTGATTAATGAAACGGGATATTATAAAATTTATTTAACTAATTTGACTGGTACTAGCGATATTTTTGATTTGAGAGTTTTTAATTTGGATAATATTTCTGATGCTTATCTGGAGTTTGATTATATTGTTGACCCTACTGCAGAACCTAACGGGGCGAAGATATTGATGGCGCAGACTTGCGATGCAATGGCTGACAGTGAGTCGGAGAATAATTATGTTTCTGTTTGTGGAGGAACTTATCCTTCTGATTGTTCTGGAGACGGGGGAACGGATTCAATTAGTTGCAGTGATGGAAGCCTTGAAGACACGAGCAATACAGGGAGTACATATGCAGGGGTAAAGATAACTACTTTTAATGATACAATAACAAATT
>JAGVXB010000020.1 GCA_018303995.1 Candidatus Pacearchaeota archaeon | reverse complement strand
TTATTTAACCTCTACATCCATTGTAACTGCCTGTCCAGGCAATCCAGTCTCAAATATAGCCCTGACAAGTCCTTTATTTCCATGAGCACTACTAACTTTACCATTAATAACTTTACCGGCAACACTTTTCCAAGTAACATGCTTACCAACAAGCTTACCAGCCTCTTCACGAGTAGAACAACCCAAGTCTAACAAGTAATGCCTCTCATGAATTCTATGCCTTCCGCGTCTAAATTGAACTACAATGCCTTTCATCTTCCAGCTTAGAAAATATGGTTTTTAAATGCTTTTATAGATAACTTGCTTAGTAATATTATATTTTAAAGGTTATAACTATACAAATTAAATAAACACTTACAATACTATCTCAAATTCACCGAGCTCTTTACTCAATGCACTCAAGACGGAAGAAGAAACTTTAACTCTCGTCTTTTCTTTCTTGCTTTTATGAGTCATAATTGCTTTTTCTAAAGCAACATTATCGCTTAATTTGAAAGCGTTTCCAACAATCTGCATAACTCGACCAGACTCAATAAAGAAATTACCAGCATCGGTCAAAACTAATTCTCCTTTCTTATCTCCAAAGTTTACTTCCAAAATTTCTTTCTCTATCGGCGTTAAATTAATTCTCTGACTATATTCTAACAACTCCCTTATCAATTCAGTAGCATCACGACGCAAAGAATTCATCTCTAACTGAGTTACCTTTCCAGATTTAACTTTAGACTTCATTGAAACTATTTCTTTCAAAGGCTTCAAAAATCTAAGCTGTAACTTTCCTTTTCCAATTAATTCTTTATCAACATCCTTGACAAGAGATTCAACACTCTTATCTCCAAATATTTTCTTCAATAAATCAAAAACTTCGGAATAAGAACGCTCAGCATCAAGAACAATCAAACGCTCTTCTAATTTTTTGCGAATTTCTTTCATTTTAACATCATATTTCTTAGACTCAACTAACAAATAATCAATTTCTTTTCCAGGAACACTCTTCAAAGTTCCGTGCTCGTAACCTTTATACAATTTAATCACATGTTCTAAGAATTTTAACTCGTTAGCAGACATAACTTTTTCTGTATCTACTAAGACCTTTTTCACTTCAGCAACCATATTCTTAGGAGCAGGAGGAGCATGGCCTATAAGCATCATTAAAGCCTGCGTCGGAGTCACGACGCCCCAATAAATGTCTTGCATTGCATCAAGCATACGTCGAGTAACAAGAGCATCATTCTGTTCTCCATATTTCATAAATTTATCAACACTTTCAGGGCTAGGTTTGACTTTACCCATCTGCAAAAGCAATTTCCACGGCAAAAACGTACCGCGATCATACATTGGAACACCATCGCGAATAGCCGTAAACATAACTGGATTAGCATCCTTAACACTATCCCAAAAATCAGTTAACAAATACACTTGAACCCCTAAAATATTCTTCGTTCCAGATAAAGCAGTAGCCTCGCGAATATAATCATGAATCATTCCTCTCAATTTTTCAAGTAACTGTAATCTAGGCATTCTTTTAACATCAGTATCATCAATAATCACAAAAACATCTACATCACTATCTTTTCCCGCCTGGCCTCGAACTAAGCTTCCAAAAATAACATAAGAAGCAACATATTTTTCAAACTTGCGCAAAACTAAAGTCTTGTGAATGTTAGCCAAACGTATCGCACCAAGAAGACCCTTATCATACAACGGAAAACTAGAAGATATAGCATCTACAAACTCATACTTACTATCAAGCCCGTAATTCCACAAATCAACTTCAGTCTTAATATGCACCCAAAGTTCCTGTTTAGTCTCCTTGGCAAATTTCAAAACTTCTGGCTTTATTTTCTTAGGAATATTTTTAAATTCATCCTCTGGAACAAGCATAATCAAATGAATAGGCTTCTTAGCAATTTCTTCAGGAAGCAAGCCTTCGTCCTCTTCAAATAACTTAAACGCCTGTGCAGGCAGTACGCTCAAAAAACTAGTAAATGGAAATTTCTTAACAACTTTTTTCCTAAATTCCTCAAGCTCTTCTTTTAACTTCTCATCTTTAGCCAATTCAGCAGAACTCTGAGGTGTAACAGCACCAGGAATCTTTCCAGGAGGCACATAAGCAGTAGGAGAAGCCATCTGATCATTCAATCCGTGAGGTTGTTTGCCTGACATAAAAACAATTAGTAATAAAGCTATTTAAGGTTTACCAAAACCATGAAAAAACATAATTATTATTTAGAACCGGGATGTTCAGCAAAATAGACCTCTATTCCAGCTTTTGTCCTTTGCATTACTTCAATATTAACAGATTTCATCGCCCCCAACTCATCAATACTTCCACATACTCCAGAATAAAATCTCAAAGATACGAATCTTGTTTTTGTTAAATAATCATCATCACAATCATTACAAGGTATAACTGAAAAGTCATCCCTATTCCAAGGTGTTCTATCCGTTAAAGAACGAATTGTTCCATGTATAGCCTTTTCTACATATTTGTGATGAGCTAAAGTTTCTCCAGATTCCTCATCTCTCTGCCCTATTTTCCCATTAAACTTAACACTATATTCAACCTCGCAAGGAAAAACAATCTTATCAATAAATTCAAACATCTTTACAAATTCACTATAGTCTATCTTACGAGGAAATCTAATGTTGACTAAAGAATCTAACCTATCTGATTCAGCAACTCTATTCATATTAAATCAATAAAATTTCAAGCATATAAACATTATTATACTAATATACCAAGCCATTATAAACAACAATCTCTTGATAGTAAAGATAAAAAATGCCACAAGCAGTCACACACGTTTTAATTCCAATAATACTATTATCAATATTCAGACACATCTATCAAAAAAGAACAGGTAAAAAGTTCCATTTACAATACGTCTTAATAGGAGGGCTAGCAGGAATAATTCCAGACTTAGATATTCCAATTTTCTGGATAATGAATTATTTTGGATATTCATATGAACAAATTCACAGAACATTCCTACATACTATATTTATTCCAATAATTTTTCTAGCCTTGGCATTAATATCTAAATATACAATAAAAAAGAAAATAGGTAGAAATAAACTTTCCATAACAATTATCTTATTATTATGCGCATTCGGAAGCATAATGCATTTAATTCTAGACGGAACTCTAGCCGGATACATAACTCCATTTTATCCATTATCAAATGTGCAAATAGGAACTGGATTTCCTCTAAACATTTGGCCAGAACCAATGGCAATATTCTTTTTAGCAACCCTCGACGGCGTTTTATTTATTTTATGGATACTTTATTTGGAAATCAAACATAAAATCTCGGATTTCATATAAAAATAGAATGACTCAACAAAATCAAATTAAAGAAGAAGAAATAGACCCTAATTATGTCTGTGAATCCTGCGGATTCACTCTAGAAGAAAGAAAATGTAAACTAATGTGTAAACGTTGTGGATATTTTAGAAGTTGTTCGGATTTATTCTGACTCTAATTCGTCAAGAGTATCTAGAAGTTTCTTCAATTCTTCAGGCATTTCTGGTGCCTCAGTAAATGTGATTCTATAAGGATATTTAGCATTAACTATCCTTCCAATACGAGCATTATCATCGTCACTTATATCAAAACCATCATCTGCCATATCTAAATCATTATCCTCATTGTCTTTTCGATCAGCAAGAGCGGTAACAAATTGGCTCACAAGTTCTTCTCTATAAGCTTGTCTTTGCTTAAAAATCTCAGGTTCAACAACCAGACCATCGCCATTTGTAGCCGAATAATTTCTTATTGCTTCTCTATAAGCTTCAATAACTGGTCTAGCCACTTCTGCTATTCTTGTAACTAATTCTACTCTATTCTGTCGTTCAGCTTGTTTTAAAGAATCTTCTCTAGTCTTATCCTCAAGACTAAATCTTCGCTCTCTTTCTAAATCTTCAACCTCATGTCTTTTTTCCATTTCAGCCACTTCTATTTGATGGGCTCGACCTTTAGCATCGTTCTCATAAAATAACTTTTTCAATTCGACAGGATCTCCTTGAAGTTTTTCTTGTTCTACTTGTAATCTAAATCTCTCAAGCCCTATACGATCTTTTTCCAATTCATAATTTCTACTAGCCGCCTTATTCTTAGAACCTCTTCTACCAGTCAAATAACCAGTACCTAATGCGACAAAAGCACCTACAGCTCCGGCAGTATAAGCTCCATTAACCGTTCCTAAAAATTCTCTAATATTTTCCCAATCCATAAAAAATACCAAAAAATAGGATATTTAAACTTTTTACAATTATTATAACCATTAAAGGTAGTAACAAATCACTACATTATTAATACACAACCCAACATGGTTAATTTGCAATTGGTTTTACAATCAAATTCTCTACTCTGTCTAAAGAATAGTCATAAAATCCCGTATTAAACGATTCTTCAAAACTTTCTATAACCTCCTTACTTTTTAGACTGTTTTTTACTATTTGAGAAGTTTTATTACTCACACAATAAAAGCACATTAAACGCATTTCCTCATTACACTTAATACATTTCATAATAGAATCTTCGTTTAAATCTTCAAACGGAGTTACAAAAAAATCCAGCTCATCAACATAATTTAATAAATCTTTAAGCCTACTATTTATCTGCCTGATTATTTTTTGTTTTATTCTTCTTTCATAAAACCACACTTTAACCTGATCAACAACACAATTAGCACATAAAGGTTCCGTTATAGCATAATTACAACTTATGCATGATATAGACATTTTTTACACCTCTTTAATTTAATTATCATTAACGTCACCATCTAAGTTTTATTAGGATTAGTTCTTTATATTGTGAAGCGGTATTTCGCAATACAATGTTGTACAATCAAATACTGCTCTTAGATATATAGTTATTTTTCTCTTTTAAAATGAAGATATATGTGCAGAATACTGAGGTATATTGGAGAAAAAGAAGCAACGCCATTGCTTATTAGATATCTAGATTAATTATCTACTCGTTTCATGATTAAATGCAGATTTAATATCCTTTAATATTGCATTATATGTAGTAAACGCCGTAGCCCCTAATACTCCTCCAATAAAATATCCTCTTATTGCAGAAAGATAAGGATAAGATTCTGAAGAATTATATCCTTTTATTGCTCCAATTACTGCACCAGTTAATACTAATCCCCAAATTAATTCAATTGGAATATTATTCTTTATATCGTGAGTTGGTTTAGGAGAGTCAGATACTAGTCTCCCCAAATCTATTGAATTCCCCTTTCTAATCCGTAAAGGAGGATCTTCAATCAAAACATTATTCATTCCGTCAAGTTCAGTTGTTGTCATTAAATTTACACTTTCATTATTTAATTTAAATAATTTTTTCTTTATAGAGCGAAGCGGTATTTCGCAATACGATGTTGTATTAAACAATACATCTAAATTATTGGTTAGGAAAAGTCTTAATATTGTGTATGTTCAATCAAGCTGTTAGTTTATATACCAGTCTTTGTAATTAAATAGGTATCAAAAGACGAAATGACTAATTTAAAAGATAACGTAAATAAATTGAATGAGTTACTTAAACATGGAAAAATATCTGAAGCTTTTGAAAGATATTACAATATTAATGTAAATATACACATTGATGGAAGACCTCCTATAACTGGAAAAGAACAAAGAAGAGATATGATATTTCTTCAGGAGATTGAAAAATTAAACTCTGCTAAAATAATGTTGGTTGCTTTTGGAGGAGTTAATGATAATTTTTCAGTGACTGAATGGGAAATAAATATAGAAAATAATAAAGAGAAGAAAACAATTTACAGGGTGAATGTTCAGCATTGGAAAGACAATAAAGTTATTAATGAAAAGATATATTTTTGTGGTGACCAGAAGTTCAAAGTTGAAGATTGATGATTCTATTATATATTATTATTGAAAATAATTGACTAAATCTCTCTAACACTCATCTTCTTGTAAATCAAACCATTAGTTGCAACGCCATCGCTTCTCCAATATACTGCTATATTTGGCTTTCCAGATTCAGAACCCGCACGGTTATTTGAATTAGTTAGCTTTAATCCAGGACTTACTCCGGTAGCACATGCCTGACCATTTGTTCCAAAATTACTACCTGTATCTTCAAACTCATTTATTTTTGTCCAATTTCCTCCATTAAGCCCATTTGTTTCATCTAAGTATAATTCTAGCTTAACATTTCCATTAGGCAAGTCATAAACTACATACTTATATCCAATCCAAACATTTTTAGGCAATCCATTAGACCACTTAACGCTACTGGAAACAACTTGAGAAGAAGGATGTTTCGTCTCTTTTTCAAAATCTATTCGTCCATCATGACGCATTCTTGCAGCTATCCCTCTAGTATCACAAAGATTTTGCAGTTCGGGGGCCGTAGTACCATGATTTGTTCTGGCAAGAGCCACAATTCCACCCCAATTAACATTAGTATCGTTTACTCTCATTGCATACACAGTCATTTCTACATTTCTCCAACTATTATTAAGTGCTGGGTCATGAACATACATTCTTGGAACAGAGCCTGTAATTTTAAACAAACCATTCCCATCTATATTATAGTTTGCATTTCCATGATCCGCATCAAACCAAGAATCTTGAGGATCTACGTATGAGAAATTTCTAGCAATTCCATTATTCCATTTAGAAAACCATTCTTTCCCTCCGATAGTAGTATTATATATTTTTTTTACTCCAAAAACATCAGTCATATTTGTTATAGATGAGCCATTACTAGTTGAATTCTTAATATAATTATTATTTGAATTGTTTTGTCTAAAACTAATAAAAACTTCTGTTATACTACTCCAATTATTAAGATTATTACCATAACCAGTTATCTTCAAATACCTTACCGTTTTATCTACTTTATAATTTTCAAAACCTAAAGTAGTACCAGAACTAATATTTGAATACACTTTTTTCCATGTAGACCCATTAGTAGACACGGAAATAGTAAAGTTTTGACGCCTAATATTTCCTTGATAAAAAGCAATGCTAACATTAGAAATGTAACTTAAATTACCCAAATCGTAACGTATCCATTGTCCAACCCCTAAAGCAGACCATCTTGTAGAAAAATTAGAATCTAAAGTATTTTCAGGTATATTACCATCATTTGATGATGCACTGACACTTAATGCAGATACTTGAGAGAATACCATCAAAAAAGTTGTAGTGAGTAATACAACAAATCCGCTCTTTTTCATGCAAAGAGCATAAAATGGTCATAATTAAACTTAAGTTACGAGTTAATGTTACATTTGTGTCTTTTTAGTGATTTTTAATAGCATGTTATAAATGATTTTTTTTGTAAATTCTTCGTATTTGCCTCTCCGAAACATCATATCCATTTCTCTTCAAGTCTTTTCTAATGTCTTTTCTCATCCTATATACACTTCTTTTTTTCTTTTTCCACTTTTCAAGAACAAGTTTTTCGAATCCAGGATCAATTCTTATTTCTTTAACTCCTGATTTT
>JAGVXB010000024.1 GCA_018303995.1 Candidatus Pacearchaeota archaeon | reverse complement strand
GTTTTATACGATGTTTATTATAAGGCCTCGTAGCTCAGCCTGGTCAGAGCACCGCGCTCTTAACGCGGGTGTCGAGGGTTCAAATCCCTTCGGGGCCATATCTCTTTCAGGGATTTGAACATCCAGAAGTGAACAAGTCACTTCAGTCCCTCCAACTCTTTCGAGTTGAAGGAATCCCTTCGGGGCCATTTTCAAATTCAGGGATTTGAACACGCGGAAGTTAAAAAATCCGAATTGTTTGATTTATAATCTGAAAGTCAGACAATTGCAAAATCAAAACATTTACCAATGCTGAGGCATTGCTAACTCATTCCGATTGCAAATCGGAAGATTTAAAAAGCACTTTTTGCAATTGTCTTTATCTTCAAATTCATATATAATGTATGAGTTTTGTGACTACCATGCATGCCCTTCAACCAAAACATTCCAAGCTCAAATCCGACGAGATTAAACAAATTATAGAGAAGTATAATATTTCTGTTTCTCAATTGCCAAAAATCAAAGCTACTGATCCTGCATTGCCATTAGGGTGCGTAATTGGAGATGTTATTGAAATTGAGAGAAAATTTAGAGATAAAGTTCGAGTTTATTTTAGGGTGGTTGCATGAGTGCAGATAAACATATTCTGATTAAGAAATATTTACAGCAGCACTCACTTGTCGAATCCAGCATTAAGAGCTTTAACGATTTTGTTTCACGACGTATGCAACAGATTGTTTATGAATTAAATGATACAATTCCTCAAGAAGAAGTTAAAATAAAATTTGGAAAAATACGAATAGCAAAACCAAATGTAACTGAATCTGATGGAAGCATTTCTATGATAAGTCCTGCTGAGGCACGTTTGAGAAAGTTAACTTATTCTGCTCCTATATATGTTGAAATTACTGTTAATTTTGGAAATAACTCTGATAGCGCCGAGGTAGAGATAGGTAGAATTCCTGTAATTGTTAAGAGCGATACATGTAATACTCATGGAATGGGAAGAGATGAATTGAGAGATACATTCATGGATCCTTTAGACCCTGGGGGATATTTTGTAGTTAATGGAAATGAAAGAGTAATTGTAATGGCAGAAGATTTAGCACCAAATCAACCATTTATTGAAGAAGGTCGAAGAGGATTGTCTTTACGTATGTTTTCTCAACGTGGACCTTATAGAATACCTACAACAATTTCTGAAACTGCAGATGGAATTTTGGAAACTACATTTTCAAGATTGAAAAATATTCCAGCCATAGTTATAATTAAGGCTCTTGGAATGTTAACTGAATCTGAAATTGCAAAACACATTGGAAGACAAGATGATACTGTAATTGTTAATTTGTATGAATATGCGAAGATACAACAACCTAAAGATGCTTACATGATGATTGCTGAGCTTTCTGGAATTCAAGGAACTGAAAAAGAGATTCTAGATCGAGTTAAACAGAGAATTGATTCTTATTTCCTTCCACATATTGGATTGACTAAAGAATCTAGAATTGATAAGGCAATTAATTTGTGTAAAATGCTTAAACAATTTTTACAAGCAAAACAGGACGATGGACTTAGAACTGATAAAGACCATTATGCAAATAAACGCATAAAGCTTTCAGGAGATTTACTTGCAGATCTGTTCAGAGTTAATATGAATATACTTGTAAAAGATATTCAATATACTTTGCAAAAAGTTGCAAAGAGAAAGAAGTTTTATTCTGTTAAGACCGTAGCTAAATCTACTTTGTTTACTCATAGAGTTGAAAGTGCAATTGCTACGGGTGCATGGATTGGAGAAAGAAGCGGAGTTACTCAAAACATGTCAAAGAATAATTATTTGGATATGCTTTCTTCGTTGCAGAGAGTTTCTTCAATGTTGCCTGATGAACAAGAGAATTTCATGGCGCGTACTTTGCACCCTACACATTATGGAAGATTCTGTCCAACTGAGACGCCAGAAGGAACTGAAATTGGGTTGAGAAAAAATTTAGCTATACTTTCTCGTATTTCTAATGCTATTGAATTTGATGAAAAAGCTACTGTCAAACAATTACAAGCTCTTGGACTAAATGAAGAAAGCGGAAAAGATGTATTCTTTAATGGAAAGTATATTGGCATGGCTAAAGATACTTATAATTTTGTGAATTCAGTTCGCGCTGAAAGAAGAAGAGGTATTTTCCCAAGTGAGCTGAGTATTGCTAGTGATAGTCCTGCTAAGACTGTAGTTATTTCTACTGAAGTTGGAAGAGTTTTAAGACCTTTGATAGTTGTTGAGCATGGAGCTAGCAGACTTAAAGATGAACATTTAGTTTTACTTGAACAAGGCTCTTTGAATTGGAGAGAATTAGTTAAAGAAGGAGTTATAGAATACATAGACGCTGCTGAAGAGGAAGATGCTTATGTTGCGCAGTCTCCTGAATCTATAAACGACAAACACACACATGTAGAGATAGATCCTGTTGCTATATTTGGTCTAGTAACTTCACTTGTGCCTTTTGCAAATCATGACCAGTCATCTCGTTTATTGAGAGGAAGTAAAACTTTGCGTCAGTCTCTTGGGCTATATGCAGCTAACTATTTAGTTAGATTGGATACTAACTCATCTATATTACATTATCCACAAAATCCAATTGTAAAGAGTTTTGTATTTGATACGCTTAAGTTATATCCTGCTGGACAGAATATTGTCGTCGCTGTCATGCCTTATGAAGGTTATAATTTAGAAGACGCCACTATATTGAACAGAGCAAGTGTAGAGAGGGGATTGGGAAGAAGCACTTACTTTAAACCTTATGAGTCTGTTGAATTTAATTATGCTGGCGGTCTTAAGGATGAGATTACTATTCCAGATAAGGATGTTTCAGGATATAGAACCGAGACATCTTATAGATTCCTTGAAGATGATGGGATAGTTTATCCTGAAGCTCAATTATCCTCTAGTGAAGTTATTATTGGAAGGACGACACCACCTAAGTTCTTATCTGAAGCAAGAAACTTAAGTATACAGTCAAAGAAAGAAGGAAGCGTTGCGATTAAACAGGGCGAGTCTGGAATTGTTGACAGCGTATTTATTACTGTAGATAGCGAAGGAAATAAAATTGCTAGAATTAGAGTTAGAGACCATAGGATTCCTGAGCCAGGAGATAAATTTTCTACACCTCACGGACAGAAAGGAGTTGTTGGTTTGTTAGCAGATCCTAAAGATATTCCATTTACATCTAAAGGAGTTAAGCCAGATTTGATTTTCAACCCTCACGGAATTCCTTCAAGAATGACTGTTGGTTATATGATTGAAGTTCTTGCTGGAAAAGTTGGAGCAATTACTGGAAGCTTTATAGACGGAACTCCATTTACTGGTGCTAAGGTTGAAGATTTGGAGAAACAATTAATTCATACTGGATTCAGTTATGATGGTAAGGAAGAAATGTATGATGGAGTTACTGGTCGTAAAATGGATGCTAGAATTTATGTAGGTAATATGTATTATCTGAAGCTTGTGCATATGGTTAAGAACAAATTGCAGGCGCGTGCTTCAGGTAAAGTTACATTATTGACTAGACAGCCGGTTGAGGGAAGATCTCGTGGTGGTGCTTTGCGTTTGGGAGAAATGGAACAGCAAGCTCTTGTGGCTCACGGAGCGTCGTTATTGTTGAAAGAAAGATATGATTCGGATAAAACGACAATTTATATCTGCTCATCTTGTGGAAATATTGGAATAAAAGATGGAATAAGAAATAAGACATATTGTCCTATATGTGGTGGAGCTGATATTGAGCCAATTGAAGTTGCATATGCATTTAAACTATTGATAGAAGAGTTATTAGGATTACATATATTAACAAGCTTTGAACTAAAGAATAAATATGAACAATAAAATGGAAAATAAAATAATTAACAATAAATTTTCAATACAGGAAACTTTCTTACAAAGTTGTGGTCAAGCCACAACATTCTCTCAAATTCCAAAAGGAATTTGCTCGCAATTGAAAGTTTCTGTCTGTTCAATTTCCACTAGCTCGTCTTCACTCGCATTAGGGAGAGGAAATTAAACATGGCAATTGAAATAATAAAAAAACAAGTGAAGTCGCTTAAGTTTAGTCTCGTAAATCCTGAGCAGATTAAGAAACTTAGTACTGCTAAAATAGTTACGCCTGAACTGTATGATATTGACGGTTTTCCAGTAGATGGTGGGTTAATGGATTTGCGCCTTGGTGCTGTTGATCCTGGAGTTAGATGTAGAACTTGCGGAGGTCGTCTGAAAGAATGTTTAGGACACCTTGGAAGCGTCGAGTTAGCTCGCCCGGTTGTTCACATAAAATATATTCCATTAATAGAATTATTTTTGCGCAGTTTTTGTCATAGCTGCGGTAAACTGACTCTTGAAGAAGAAAAACAAAAGAAATGTCTTCCTGCTGAAAGAGCGAAGAAAGCTCGTGATAAGAAGAAGTGTCCTTTCTGTAATGTTGATTGCGATCGCATTAAGCTCGAGAAACCTACTTCTTTCTACAATGGAAAGAAAAGGCTGTTTCCGAATGAAATAAGAGAGATGCTTGTTAAAATCACAGATGAAGAAATTAGAAAGATAGGAGTAAATTCTAAGACTTTTAGACCTGAGTGGGCCATACTTTCGCAATTACTTGTGCCTAGCGTCACTATGAGGCCTTCTATTACTCTAGATACAGGAGAGAGAAGCGAAGATGATTTGACCCATAAGATTTCAGATATTATTAGAGCTAATCAGAGATTGTGGGAAAATTTGAATGCCGGAGCTCCTGAAGTTATTATAGAAGATTTGTGGGACTTATTACAGTATCACGTTACTACGTTTTTTGATAATAATATTTCTAAAATACCTCCGGCAAGACACCGTTCAGGACAGCCTTTGAAGACGATAACTGAAAGAATTAAAGGTAAGGAAGGACGCATTAGAAAGAACCTGGCTGGAAAAAGAGTTAACTTTTCTGCAAGAACTGTAATTTCTCCAGATCCATATTTAGGGCTTGATGAAGTTGGAGTTCCATTTGAAGTTGCAAGAATAATTACTGTTTCTGAAGGAGTTACAACTACAAATCTTGAATATATGAAGAACCTCGTTAGAAAAGGAGACCAACATCCGGGAGCTAATTACGTTGTTAGACCTGATGGGAAGAAAAAGAGAATTACTGAAGAGCTTAAAGAGGAAATTTGCACCGAGCTTGCCCCAGGATATAAAGTTGAAAGACATTTGATAGATGGAGATATAGTTCTATTTAATCGTCATCCTTCGTTACATAAGCAAAGCCTGATGGCTCACTATGTTCGCGTATTGCCTTACAAGACATTTAGATTGCATCCTGCTGTTGTATTCCCATATAACGCTGACTTCGACGGTGATGAAGTAAATATACACTCTCCACAGACTGAGGAAGCTCGTTCTGAAGCAGAAACTTTATTGAACATTAAATATAATATTATTTCTACTAAGAATAACTCAAATTTGATTGGGCTTACTCTTGATTCTCTTACAGGAAATTATATTCTTGGAAAAGATTCGTTTACTAAATCTGATGCTGAACAATTATTATTCACTTCTGGAGTTGTTGTTAATCTTAAGAAGAATATTGATGGTGGAGAAGTTTTTGCGCATATACTTCCAAAAGGTTCTGAGTTAGTTGTTCCTAAAGAAATTACAGATGAAACGACTCTTGGACTTGAGAATGGAATAATGGTTAAACAGATTGATAAGTCTCATGGAAGACAGGCCGCTATGGATTCTATTCAGAGAGCTGCTGCTTTAGGTGTTTCCTATCTTACTAGAAGAGGATTTTCGATTGGTTTGAGAGACTTGGACGTTTCTGCTAAAATTAAAGACATTAAAAATAAAATTATTGATAACGCTTATGATAAGACTCGTAAGATAGAAGATAACGCACATTCAGGAGATTTAGAGTTGATTCCGGGAAAGAATGTTGATGAAACAAAAGAGATTAAAATATCTCAAGTTTTGAATGAAGTTCTTACTGAAATAGGAAAAGTTGTAAAAGAAAATATTTCTCGCGATAGTAGCATAGGGCAGATGATTGCATCTGGTGCTAAGGGTAGTGCAAATAATATAACTCAGATAGGTTGTTGTGTTGGACAGCAGATTTTATGGAATAAGAGAATTAGTTTTGGATACTCTGGAAGAACGACTTCACACTTTAAGAAAGGAGATATTGGTTCTGAGGCTAAGGGTTTCATTAAGTCCTCATTCTTTGAAGGTTTAAAACCAACAGAATTTTTCTTTGGAGCTATAACTGGCCGTGACGGTCTGATGGATACTGCTTTGAGAACGCCTAAGTCTGGGTATTTGTATAGAAGACTTGTTTCTGCTTTACAAGATTTGAAAGTTGAATACGACGGTACTGTTAGAGATGCTTCTCAGAATATTGTTCAGTTCTTATATGGAGGAGACGGAAAAGATGTTTCTGAATTGCATACTGGAAAGAAAATACAAGCCGGAGAGTCTGTTGGAGTTACAACGTCACAGTCATTCGGAGAATCGTCTACGCAGATGGTTCTGAACGTATTCCACTCTGCTGGAATTGCAGAAGTGCAAGTTACTTTAGGACTGCCTAGATTGATTGAAATATTTGACGCTCGTAAGGAGCCTTCTACTCCTTCGATGGAAATTTATCTTGAAAAAGAGTTTAATAATGAAAAGGATGCTAGAAGCATTGCTGAAAAGTTGAAAGAAGTTAAACTTGAGGAAATTGCATCTGAAGTTAAGATAGACTTTTCTGGGAAGAGAATTGAAATTGAGCTTGATGCTGAATCTCTTAAGAGAGTTCATGTTGGAGCTTCTAAGATTGTTGAAAGACTTGTTGAGAAAGGCGTAGACGCTAAACAGAAAGATAATTCAGTTATTTTGAAGACTCCTGATTTGTCGTTTAGAGAAATGTACAAGCTGAAAGAAAAATTGAAGAGAACTATTATTTCTGGAGTTAAAGATATTTCTCAAGTTGTTGTTGCTCACCGTGGTAGAGATTTTGTTATATTGACTTCTGGAAGCAATTTGAAAGAAGTTATTGAATTCAAAGGCGTAGATAAAGAAAAAGTATTTACAAATAATGTTCATGAAATCGCTAATGTTCTTGGAATTGAGGCCGCACGTGAGGCAATATTGTTAGAGATTAAGAAAGTTCTCGATTCTCAAGGTCTGGACATTGATGAGAGACACATGGATTTGATTTCCGATGCTATGACTACTATGGGAGTCGTTAAGGGAGTTACTAGAATGGGAATAATCTCGAGTAAGTCAAGTATTTTCGCTAGAGCTGCTTTCGAGACACCCGATAAACAGTTTGTTAATGCTACTATTCAAGGTAAGAAGGATGATTTAGCTTCTGTAATTGAAAATATTATATTGAATCAGCCAATTCCTGTTGGAACTGGATTGCCTGGATTACTTGTTAAGATAACTGGACCTTTGGTAGATAAAAAGATAAAGATAAAGGCTAAGAAGGAATAAAATTTTTATGACCTTTAAGTGAAATAATTTTTGCGATAGATTTATTTACTTTCTTCTTCTTTAAAATATTATGAGCGGACTTGTAGAAACTGCTTCAGAAGCGGATTTGAAATTCTTAGCTGAGATTGATAAACGTTTTCATTATATTGAAAAACATGATAATGAAACTGTTGGGGAGATTAGGGTGGATAGATATGAATGTGGTGTAATGATGAATGTGCAAGAGGCAGAAAAGATTCTACAAATAGTTCAAAGAAATAATGATTTAATATTACACCCTATTACCACTAATAATGGGCATTCTGTAGGATTTAGCGTAGCTCAATTAATTGCATTACGTCGGGATTCAGAGACAATGGAGTATGTTGCAAGATTACGCTTTGTTAGGGAACAGCTTCCTCGAGAATATGGCTGGAAAGAGCTTGCAGAAGTATTTAATTCCAGAGAAAATTTGGATAGAGTTCAGGTTGCAGGTTTGGAAAGATTATCAGGATTCACACCGAATGGATTTGGTCAAGAATGGGAATATGAGTATTGATGATTTATTCAATAAATTTTTCTAAAATTGTGATTTTTTTGTTATCGGCGTCTAATTCAACTTTAACTCCTAAAGGAATTGTGGTATTTGGAGTATTATGTCCGAAATCATTCACTTTTAAGATTGGGAAATTGTAGTTTTTAGTTAATTCTAAAAGTATATCTTCCATTTGTCTCCCGGAAGTTACTTTGAATCCGAAAATATGGCCTATTATTACACCATTTATTTTATCAAAAACCCTAAGTTCTTTAAATAAATTAATTCCTTTTATGCATTGTTCTTCTGTAGGTTTATATTCTTCTAAA
>JAGVXB010000023.1 GCA_018303995.1 Candidatus Pacearchaeota archaeon | reverse complement strand
CTTGTCTGGTGCATTGTTTTTTTCCTCCGATTTCTTCGACTCGCCAGTTTTTTCCTTTACAGGAAGCCTGCGCGAATCATCGAGCTTCAACGCGACTATCTGAATCTTACTCGGATCTAAATACACATTTAATTTTGTGCCGTCAGCTTTCTTTCGAGTAATACCTTCAACAGTAACTTTGCCCTTTCTAACATTCACTTTAAGGATTTTTCCTTTCTTTTCAGCGAATGTTCCGCGCATGACGACAACTTCGTCGTCCTTTCTCACTGGTATGCTTTTAATACCATGTTTTTTGCGCAATTCATCTGATAAATGAGCACTTAAAAACTTATGCCTTACATGAAGTGGAGCTTCATGTCTGTATTTTCTCTGTTTGCGAGGCTGTCGGCTTGCCTTCCACGACGTTGAAAATAATGTTTTCATAATACAAATTGAGCAATCTTAGCAACTGCCTTCCACCTTTCAAAAACTTCTTTACTTATTGGTCCTTTGATGAATGTTCCTTTAGGATTTCCCTTTTCATCTTTTAATAAACAAACTGCATTGTCCTCAAACATTACTCTTTCGCCGGTATTTCTTTTATAACTCTTTCTTTGACGAATTATTATGGCATCAAAAACCTGTCCTTTCATATCAGGCTTTCCTGCGCGAACAGAAACTTTAACAAAATCTGCCATCTTAGCATATTGCTGAGTTCCCTTCCCAGATTTTCCTTTTTTAACTCCGACAATTCTTACAAGTCTAGCTCCGCTGTTATCGCTTGCAACACAAACGCTTCCAATATTCAATCCTCTTGTTGCTCTTGCTGGTAATGCTTTCATTTTATATATGCCCTCCTTCAGAATCACAATATTTTAAATCTTTTTTTAAACAATCTTCATATGTTCTTGGTCTTGCATCATCAGAAACATCCTCTGGAGCTAAGTTTAATTGATATATTTCTCGCTCTGAATCATGAACAGAAACACTACCATAATAACTATATCTTGCTTTCCAAGAGCTAATAACGAGATTATCTTTTACATCTGTTTCACTGCAATTCATTTTTTCTCCTCGACTTTAACAGTAGCGTGTCTTACAACTTCAATAACAATAGAATGAATCATCTTGCTCAACGGACGACATTCTTGGACTTTAACATAATCTCCAACATTCACTTCCAAGCCATCTGGAATTCTTGAATGAATTCTAGTAGTCTTTCTCATGAATCTTTCATACTTAGCAATCTTAACAGTTCTATCAAATTCAACTACTACTCGTCTTTCAAACTTCTTAACAACAGTTCCTTCAAAAGTTCGACCTCTAGTCCCAACTACAGTCTTGTTTTTTCTTACTTCCATTTTTACTTCATTTTTTTTGTCTTTCATTATTCCTCAATAGATTCATCTGAAAAACCAATTTTAACTAAAATCAGTCTCACATGTTTCTTGTGGTCTCCTTGCAATTCTATTGTTTGTTCGCGAATCGTTCCCCCGCAAGCAAGTCCTTCTTTCAAGGCCTTCGCAGTCGCTTTCAAATCAATGCTCTTGTCAAAGCCAGAGACAAGGGTTGTAACCTTGCCATAACGACGTTTTTCAGTCGCTATCTTTATCTTCTGTTCTCCTTTGGATAGATCTTCCCAGGCAATCGCCGTAACCGGTAAACCTGTTCTTGGATCTATTTCCATATTTATTGTTTCTTCCCCGCTTGCTTAACTTTTAAGTCAGCAACGTTGAATGTGTTTATGCGCGCAATAGCCCTTTTAATCTCTTTGGTTTTTGCAGTCGCCTTCTGTGTACCCACTTTTGACTTGATAAGTTCCATTCTTAAATCTTTCATCCTATCATTTCGTGATTTAAAATCCATCTTAGCAACATCTTTCGCTTTTAAGATTGCCATGTTTAATTTCTTTCCCCCATTGCGAGTGTAGACGAGCTAGATGAAATTAAACAGACAGAAAATTTACAATTTTCTGTATTTGAAAATTTCTCAAAGTTAGCTGAAATTTTCATCATTTACTCTCTCCTTTCTTTCTTGATTTTTTCTTAGGAATTATTTCCTCATGGACTATGCTATTCTGTCTTATATTATTCAGCATAAAATCATTTACCTTAATTAAATCATGGATGTGGGCATCAGGAGGCAATATACTTACTTTAATCCCAACAACTCCCATAGGGGTCTTAGCTTGAGCTATAGCCTTATTTACGACCTTAGATGGATCTCCTGTTTTTTTCAAATAACCTTTTGTAAATCTCCATGTCTTAGCGCGCTCACTAGGTAATTTTCCAGAAAGTGCAAGTTCAGCTCCAAGAGCTCCAGACCTCATTATGCTTTCCAGCGTTTTATAAGCAATAATCTTAAACTTTAGCGAGCCTTTACGTTCTATTTGAATTGCAATAGAATCCGCAACAAGTTGAGCATCAAGTGCTTCATTAGTAATTTCCTTAATATCTATATGAGGATTATCTAAATTAAATCTCTTCCTTAAAACATAAGTCAACTCATCTATTTTTTCTCCTTTTCTACCTATGACTAATCCAGGCCTGTTCGTCGCGATAATTATTTTTTCTCCGACTGGAGTATATTCAATAGAAACATCACTTATACGTCCCTTTCCAAGAGAACTCTTTATGTATTCTTTAATCCCAAGTTCATCTTGCTTAAATTTTACGAATTTTTTTTCTTCCATTTTATTTTTTTACCTCACGTGCTTCAATAAAAACAGAAGCTCTTTTTCCTTTCATTCCACCTCTTCTCTGAGGTCTAGGTGCCCAGTTAGTATAAGCAACAGATATTCTTGTTTTTTCCAGGTCCATATCATTAAATATAACATTGCCTTTTAAGGTTTTAAGAATAGAAATAAATATTTTAGAAGCAGCCACAGGATAACGCCCGGACATCATCCCCTTTCCTTTACGATGAGGAATTTCTCCCTTAAACGGCACAGCTTTCTTTATCAGTATAACTTGTTCTAAATCTTTCATAGCATTATCTATACTCTTACCCTTAATAAATGAACAAATATACATTCCATGTCTTTTAGAAATATGAACACTAGGAGATCTTACAATTGCAACATCTTTTTTCACTCTAGGCTTTGTTATCTTAATAGGTTTTACTTCTTCTTTTTTATCTGCAGTTTGATGAGTGTGCTCATGATTTTTTTCAGAATGTTCGTGATGTTCATGGATTTCTTTCTCAGAATGATTATGTCCTTTATGGCTCTCGTTAACTTTACCTGAGTTTACAGGCACAGCTACCTTAACTTCTTCCTTCTTAGATTTTATTTCTTTATTGTTTTCCATTTTACTTCTTAGCCGCCTTACTTCCACGAGTTGCTCCAATTCCTGCAGCAGAGTGATTTACTTTCTGACGAGTTAATGCAAATTCTCCCAATCTGTGTCCAATCATTTCTATTTCAATAGGCATTTGCTCAAAACTCTTCCCGTTATAAATTTGAATATTCATTCCAACCATTCTTGGCACAATGACTAAATCACGCAAATGAGTTCTTATTTTCTTTTTTCTTGAAACTTTATCTTCAGCCGATTTCAAAAATCTTTCAATAACCTCAGGATGTCTTAACAATGAACGTCTGCTTCTAGCAGGCAAATAACTAGCTAATTCCTTGACTGAAAGTGCTTTAAGTTGATCAATACCAAGACCGCAGAATTTTCTCTCGCGCATTCTAATTACATCTGCCATTATCTCTTCTTCCTTCCTGTCCTACTTGGACTTATATGACCGACACGTCTTCCAGGAGGAGCGTTTCTCTTCATAGTCTTAGATTTAATTCTCTTTCCACGACCAGAACCAAATGGATGGTCTACAGCGTTAGTTCCCACAGCGGAAGTTCTAGGCCATAATTTATTTCTTGCTTTAGCTTTATAATGGTGAACTCCTGCTTTCATCATAGGTTTCTGTTTTCTACCGTCGCCCGCAATAACTCCAATAGTTGCCCTGCAGTCTCCATCAAGTTTAATTTCAGTTCTGTCAGGCATTAATATTCCTATTTTACCGTCATCATATTTCTTGTTTAATTGAGCACTACTCCCAGATGTACGTATCATTTTTCCACCATCTCCTGGATTGCATTCTATATTGAATATATTAGTAGAAACAGGAATATTTTTTAAAGAAATAACATTCCCAGGAGAACATTCTTCTCCTCCAAGAACAATACTTTGTCCTCTAATCACTCCATTAAATGCAGGATTAAAGAAAATACTCTTTCCAACTTTTACTTTTATCAGCGGAGCAGAATGAGCGGCAGAATGGAAAATCTTCAAAACTTCTCCATTTCCAGAAACAATAGGATACCCAATTCTATAAATGAATGCTTGTTTGCGTGCTTGGTAAGACAAACTTCCCTTACCTCTTGCCTGCGATATTATTCTTTTACCCATTTATCCTTTTCTCCATGTGCTAGATGCTAGCAATTTTGATTCTAAATCTTTATAACTTTCTTCATCATGACTTACAAACTTCAGTTCATAACCAGGGCTACGACCTATTAATCCAGAAGGGCATCTTACAAATTCTATTTGAGAAGTTTCAGATACGCACATACCAATCCCTTCTACTGGTTTGATAAATGAATGGACTCCATTTGAGACGCCTATATATATTGCAGGTTGAGGATCTATAGCATATCCTTTCGTTGTTTCTACACCCAAAAAAACTGCAGACCCTACAGGCGGTTCTCTTTCAAAATTCATAGATTGTTGTTCTGCCATTATATCATTCCCAACTTCGTTGCAACGTCGATTGCAGGATTTTCTTTATTTAGTTTAACGTAAGCAAATTTCTTATTATTTCTAATTAAAGTGCGCACCTTAGCAACTTTAACTCCAAATAATTTAGTAACTTCTATTCCAATCTCTGTTCTCGTCATATTTCTGTCTGTCTCAAATAATAAAGTATTCTCTAAATCTACTAACTTAACTGCTTTTTCCGAAGTTACAGGCGTTAACATATTTCAGCTCCTCTTCCTATTGCGAGTGTAGACGAGCTAGTGGAGATGAAATACTCAGAAACTTTCATCATGAGCAAATTCTTTGAATTTGTGAACGTGTTGTGACTTAGTCGCAACTTTGGACAAGTTTCTGTTGTTGGAAATTTTTGTAAAATTTTCATCATTTTAGCTCCTTGAGTGCTTGCTCAGTATATAAAGTCAGACGTCCGAGAGGATATAAATCTGCAATTGAAAGTTCATTAGTAGAACGAACATCGACACCTTTCAAAGATATTTTTTCGCTAGGGCTTTTAACAAACAATAATCCTGCGCTTGACTTATACATATTTCCCCTCATTTTTCCTCTTCCAGGACGAACAGTTTTTTCCTGAAGAGCAACAGTATAATTATCACCCAATACTTTACGCAAAATTTCAAGTAACTGCTTTGTTTTCAATTCCTTTACAGGAGATGAAAGGATTATTGGAAATTCAGTTTTAACATTTCTAAGTCTAGAATATCTTTTTGAAATAAACTCACTCTTAGCCGTGGCAGCAAAACCTGAATGCATAGCAAGGGTCTGTTCTTTAATATTTATTTTAACATCTTTATACTTAATTTTAGGTGCATGAACTGCCCTTCCACCACGCGCAGCATTTATTTCCGCCCCTACCCAATAAAACTGAGTTCCGCGTCTCCACATCGCTTTTCTAGGAGCTCTAGAAATTCCCTTTCCATAATGCCCTTTCCACTCATGTCTTCTATGACTTATTGTTCCTGAAGCAGAATGCCTTCTTCCGGCAAAAGGTGACGGACTATGAGGATGATACACCTTGTCTGCTTCATAATATTTTAATGCAATGTCCTCACGAACGCGAGTATCAAAAATCGTAGGTAAATTAATTTCAGATTTCTTTTCTCCATCAACACTATAAACTGAGGCTTTCATCTGTGAACCTCCAACAATTCTAATTTCTTACGAGTCTGTTTCAAACTAGGTCTTAATGGGCTAGTCAGCAAAACTTGTCTCTTAGCAGGACCCTGAACGCTACCGTTTAAAACTAAATAATTTGTTTTAATATTTCCATAATTCTTAAAATTATTTATATTTTTTATTTTATCTTTCATAGTCGCATTGGAACCCAATATTTTTAGATTATAATGCACTCTGGTAAACATTCCAAGCTGTCCTGAAAGAGGAACTCTAAAAATAACTCTCGCAGGATGCCATGGTCCCAAACTTCCAGGTCCACGTCTTCCTTTTTCAGATTTATGTTGCCTTAAACTTATTCCAAAACGATCCATAGGACCAGATAATCCTTTACCCTTTGTCAATCCGCGAACGTCAACTAAATCTCCTTTAAAAGAATCATTAAACAAAATATCTTTTCCAATGTGATTCTTCACAAAAGCAAGCTTATCTTTTCCGCCTATTCCTACTTCAATTATGTCTGGTGTTTTTTTCACAACCATTTCTTTAAGAACAGAATAAATTATAACTCTAATATCATCAAAATCTTTTACTTCATCAAGCGAGTTAGAATTAGCAGGAGTCTTCGTAACTTTTACAATTCTTTTAAGTTCTTTATCATTAGAAACAACAACCTCATTAATCACCTTGCCGTTTTTATAAAATCTAACTGAATAAATCTTAACAGGGGGCGTTTCTAAAAATGTAACAGGTATTGCAAGTTTCTTTCCAGGAGTCATCGATTTTGGAGTAGAATCTTTTACTGTGGCCGTAGCCATTCCAACTTTATAAGCAATAAATCCAAGAAGTCCATCGCCCTTTATAGGTTCCCAGTTCACACTAGGTAAAAAACGTTCAGCCCTTTTACGTGGCCAAAACTGTTTGTTTATGGTGCAACTCTTCCAAATTTAAGACGAATCGTGTAGCAATCACTCAAACGTCTAACTCTACTCTCATCTCTTAGAAATTGAGTATTTAAATCTTGTTCTCAAACAAGATTTAAACTTGTTTACCTCAGTTAACTTTGTTTAAACTTTGCTCCAAGTTTCTGCAAAGTTTAAGCTAGAAAAATCTCTATTTTTCTTTGTTTAAACATCACTCAAAAACAATAAAAAACAAAAACAAAGAACTTCGTCTTATCTTGATTTATAACTGAGCATCAAATAGTTAGACGCAACAACTAGATGCATTATAAACGAAGACCAATTGCCCCAATAAACTGTAAACGCAGCAACCAACATTATTATGATTGGTGGCCAAACTGTATACTTGAGTCTCCAGCTAGCTAAAATCGCTATACCGAATACAATCTCAGATAGGATTAAAACCCATGCCCAGAAAATCGGAGCCCAAGAAAATAAAGCTATTTTCATAATAGTATTTTCTGCAACTCCACTCGGCGTAAATACAAAAAGCTTCATAAGTCCTGCAACAAGCATAAGTAATCCAAGAAGAATTCTATTTACTGTCAAAATATTTTTAATATTCATAAAAACCTCCCGATAACAATAACTTCTGTAAACTATTTAAATCTTTTTCAATCAAACTGAAAAAGGAATCTCTTTCCTTTCAGTCTTATCATCAACAGTAATTTTACGAACAAGAACGCCCTTACGAATAGCTCTCTCTCGCATTCTTACAGGGTCTTTCTCATCTGCAGGGATTTCAATATCTTTAATATCAAAATCATGCTTAACTTCTGCTTTTTTAAATTCAGGAACATCAAAAAACAATTTCTTTGCAAATTCAGGATTTATGGTCTTCAACTTACAGAAATCTACTTTAGGTCCATCCTCGGAGTCCTTCCCAGGTTTAGCAGACTTCGGAGCCTTTGGTTTTATTTTCAATTCACTCTTAGGAGTAGAAAAAGATAAAGCGACAAAAGATCTAGGAACAGAATCACAAATACCCTTTATTTCATCACCACTATACTCTCCAGAAATAGAATATTTCTTGACACCCATGAATTGACTTATTCCATGGTGCTGAATATTTGATGGAAGCGCCTTAGTAGAAATAATTACTCCTTCAACTTTCGTCTTTGAACTGCCAAGCTCATCAGCACAAGCCCTAACAAAATCTCCGGCATACTCACTTGTAGTCACAAAAGAATAATTGCCCTTAGAAAATTTAGCCTGGACAATAGCCTTATCTGCAAAAACACCTCGACTATATTTTTCAAACTGCAAATGCGTTAAGCTATCTATATTCCCAGAGCACATCTTATGAATAAAAAAATCCATCTGATATATTATAAAACAGGCTTTATAAGTTTTTCAAATGAGTTAGAAGTCTTACTAAACTTTATATATAAGGAACTCGTCGGAAAATAATGGCTCTATCAAATAAAGATATTAGGCGAATTTTTGTATCCGTAATTTTGTTAATGTTAGGGATAGCTGCATTTATGATAATAAGACCTATAGTCATGTCTATTTTCGGAGGATTAATTTTGGCATATATATTTTCTCCAATTTATAAAAGAGTTTACAGAGTTATTCGCGAAAGAAACACGACTGCAATTCTAATGTGTGCCATTGTATTTACAATAATACTACTTCCTCTTTGGTTTATAATCCCTGTAATAGTCCAACAAATTTTTGATTTATTCAACATGAGCCAGAATATAGACTTTAGCACAATAATTAAAAATTTATTTCCATCATCACAACCAGATTTCCAAGAAAAGTTGACGACCATAGTAATCCAATTTACTGGAAACATGGCTTCCTCAATATTTAGCTATTTGATAAGTCTTCTTCAAAATTTACCGACTTTAGTTTTAAACTTGGCAGTAGTTTTATTCGTGTTCTTTTTCGCATTACGCGATCAAGAAAGTCTAAAAGAGTTTATTTCAGGAATATCTCCTTTCAGAAAAGATAAAGAAACAGTCCTTGTAACTAGATTCAAAGATATAACCTCTTCTATAATTTATGGATATATAATTGTAGGAATCATTCAAGGTTTAGCTCTGGGACTTGGATTATTAATCTTCGGAGTTCCAAAAGCTTTAACTCTCACAATATTTGGTACTTTTGCATCCATGCTTCCAATGATAGGCCCATGGTTCATATGGGTTCCGGTAGTGGTGGGAATGCTAATTGCAGGCAAAGTGGGTTTTGCAATAGCCTTTGGAATCTACTGCCTATTCTTCGTTTCAACAATAGATAACATTCTCAGGCCCTATATAGTTTCAAGAAAAACAGGAATTTCTTCAGTAGTCGTGTTAGTAGGAATGATTGGAGGGTTATTTGTATTTAATATATTAGGTCTAATACTAGGTCCGTTGATTTTAGCATACCTTATATTATTCCTTAAAGCTTACAAAGATGGGACTCTTTCAGATATGTTCTCTCCAGCGGAATGATTTTAAATAGATTTAACTTTTAACAATCATGCGCTTAAAATTACATGTTTTAAAAGTCTATACTGGCAGACCAGTAATATTCTTACACGAATCGTCTGCAAAAAAAATAGGGATTCGCACAGGAGACCGAGTCACTATTAAAAAAAATGGAAATTCATTGGTTGCAATAGTGGATTTAGTTAGGGATATTATCAAAAAAAATGAAGCAGCACTATCTGAAGAATTAAATCTTGCTCTTAAAGGACATAATAAAGGGTATATTGAGATTTTCCCATCAGAAATTGCAGAGAGTTCTTCTATATTACATGATCAATTCGAATGTAATCAATATTCTCAAAAAGATTTAGAAAAAATAATGGGAGATATAGTAAATAATCTCTTAACAGAAGCAGAAATAGCCTATTTTATATCTGGTATGGTTCACTGCAAATCCTCAATAAAAGAAATAATCTATTTAATAAATGCAATGGTAAAAACAGGATCTCGCATATCTTGGCCTTATAAAATAATCGCAGATAAACACTCTATTGGAGGCATAGCGGGAAATAGAACCACACCCATAGTAGTTTCAATATGTGCATCCGCAGGGGTTATAATGCCCAAGACTTCTTCAAGAGCAATTACCTCTGCCGCAGGAACGGCAGACACAGTTGAATCCATTGCCCCTGTAAGTCTATCAGTCTCCCAATTAAAAAAAGTAGTTAATAAAACAGGGGCATGTTTAGTTTGGGGCGGTTCTTTAGGCCTTGCTCCAGCAGACGATAAATTGATTAGGGTAGAAAAATTATTGCGTGTCGATCCAGAATCACAACTTCTGGCTTCAATTTTAGCAAAAAAAGTCTCAGTCGGAAGTACTCATGTTTTGATAGATATTCCATACGGAGAAGGCGCAAAAGTATCCAAAGTCCAAGGTGAAAAATTAGGGCAGTTATTTATTTTATTGGGGAAAAAATTAAATCTCAAAATTAAAGTAGTTTTAACAGACGGAAAAGAGCCCATAGGTCATGGAGTCGGTCCGATACTAGAAATAAAAGACGTTATAAAAGTTCTAAAACAAGATAATTCTCCTAAAGATCTTGAAAACAAATCTCTTTTCTTAGCTGGAAATATATTAGAATTAGTTGGAAAAGTCAAGAAAGGTTACGGAATTATTAAAGCAAGAGAAATTCTTTATTCTGGACAGGCATATAAAAAGTTCTGCGAGATAGTTCATGCTCAAGGAGGCGACCCTAAAACATGGCTTCCAGAGGCCAAGTTTAATCATACCATAATTTCAAAATATAATGGAATAATAAAAAAAATAGACAATAAAGATATAAATTATCTTGCTAGAATAACTGGTTGCCCTGTAGATAAAACTGCAGGAGTTTACTTATACAAACACATAGGAGAATATATCCAAAAAGGTGAAAAAATAGTAACTTTATTCTCAGAATCAAATCAAAAGTTGAAAGAAGCAGTCAAATTTTTCAAAAAAAACAAATCAATCGTAATTAAATAGTAAGACACAATCATCACAATCTTTTTATACCAAATCAATTAAAAAAGTATATGAAAAAAGATGAAACTTACATTACTAGTACAGTAAATTACATAAAAAGAAACCTTCAGAAAGGTTATGACAAAGATTCTCTTAAGTGGGCTTTAATAAATCAAGGCAACAGTCGTATTGAGGTAGACAAGGCATTTGTTCAGGCAGAAAAAGAAATGGCTAGAGATTCTTCAATTGAGTCACAGAGATTAGCGTCAATGCAACCAGCTCCAAGAATAGAACCTATAATGCCTGAAGTAGAAAAAAAGAAAGGCTTTTTTTCCAGATTTTTCGGAAGTTAATAACCAACAGGAGGTTTAATCTTATTCCCAAGCATTTTAACTTTCAAATTCATTAATTGCTCATTAATCTTATCAACTTCTTTATTCAATTCTTCAAAATACAAACCTCTTTCTTTCATTAGTTCTCCAACATATGCTTCTGTTTTATCATAATCATTTTTAAATTTTTGATTGATATCTTTCCATTTTATTCCCTTCAACATTTCAGAAGATTTTGGATTGTAAGAAATAACTCCTTTCAACAATAGGAAGGCTATAGCAGGATAACTCAAAGTATCTGTCCAATAAGATGTATTATCATTGCACATAATTGAATTATCTTTAAGGCTATAATTTACAGCATAGAACTTATTTCCACTTGAAGAATAAACCTTGGCTCCATCAGCAAGGTCAAGTCCGATTCTTTTATCTCCAATACATCCAAGTGCCTCATAAACATGTTTTCTTTTTGGAGATATTTTCCATTCCATAAAAGATAATACTCTATAATCTTTTTATATCTTTAGAAAAACGCCCGCACTAGAATAGTTCAAGAATCTGCAGGTCTTAATCTTCCTGTTTTAATCAACAAATCAACTACTTCCTCTTCAGTAGTTCTCTCTTCACTAGCCAGATAGTGGAAATCAAGATTTTCCCAATCGATATTAATCTTACACCAAGCACTTCCATTTATTTTAGGACTTGCTCTGCCCCCACTACCAATATATTCTCCAATCCAAATTCCGCTTTCATGTTTAGTAAAAGAATATCTAAACTGTCTATTATCATAACATTTATCAAATTCCAGTCCTGTTTCCCCTAACTTTCCCTTAATCGTTGAATGTCCGTAACTGTCTGCTAACCTGCCTTCAAGTTCACCATGTTCACTCGTAAAAAAACCTCCGAATTTTGAAATAAAAATGCCTTCTCTGAAAAGTCCAGTTATGCTATAAACATCAGCCATGATTAATAAACAAACAATTCTTATTTAAGTATTATTGCAATAAAATGTTCCTATCCTGAATCGAACGAGCATATTCTTTCAAAATACTTAAATCTCTTAGCCTTATAAATTTTAAATCATATAACTCTGGTTTATCATTCTCCAAAACTCTTATTGCCTCATTTAAATCAAACCATTTTAAAACAAATCCTTGTTCTTTTTCTTCTTTCGTAAAATTAAATGATTGTTTTTTCTCAATAACTGAACAAACATAAACAAAAGATTCCTGTTTTTGAGGATATTTAGATTTGTATTCAATTGTCTTACCAAGTTCTCTAATTATATTTGCAGTGCACCCAGTCTCTTCAAGTAACTCTCTCTTTAATGTTTCAATAATGTTTTCTTCATCTTCAACGCCCCCACCAGGAAGTTTATGATAATTATATTTAGATATCTCCAATATTGCAATCTTTCCAACAGAATCAATTAAAACCGCTCTTGCAGCCTTTCTTTCAGAAAATTTATCTGGAAAAACAACTTTTTCTCCAGTAATTTGCTCATCTGATATTGAGATTATGGTCTTCATATAAACGCCGACACCCGGAATTGAACCGGGAAATCCCGAAGGAAACTAGTTCTCAAGACTAGCGGAGTACCATTGTCCCATGTCGGCTTAACAATAGTTCTTTTTTAGACTTATTTAAAGATAACTGATAATCCAAATTTCCCCAATACAACTAAACTCACTTAGAGAAAAATCTACCTAAATGAAATTATTTGGCTATAAAACAAAAATAAACTACTAGCCAAATAAAGATGCTAATCCAGCTGCAGATTCAGAAGGTTTCTCTTCTTTCTTCTCTTCCTTTGCAGGTGCATGCGCACTAGCAGCAGGTGCAGCGACATTCAAATTCTCTTCAGTTACAGGATGTCCGAGTTTGTGCAATAACAAAGCTCCGTAAATATATTCCATTACATTCCCTCCTTTTTGGTTATAAGTTTTTCAATGGCTTTCTCTTCTCTTCCAGCCTTAGATATGAAATATCCAATCGTCTTTTGAGTAGGGTACTTAATACTAATTGCAAATCCCAAAGCTTTGCGAACAAGCTCGCGAACTTTATCAAGAGTTCCAGCTTTATCAATAATCAAGTTAGAATAAGTCTTATCTTCTTTAGCATCATAAGCAATAATTGGAATAAATCCTACTTTCATAGGGCTTACATTCAACTTTGAAAGAACCGAAGCAACATTTGCTTTGATGGCCTCTCCAGATTTAGCAACAATGGCGCCCTTAATTATTTCTAATTTTCCATCTGCAACTTTAACCTTCAATCCAACACCGGATAATTCTGAAATAGCGGGACCTGCAACTAAATCTGTTGGCCCAGGTTCGACTTCAATATCAAAAGGTGCGATATCCCCAGTCTTAGCTCTTCTGGAGCTCTGAAAATCCATTAAAATACTAGATAACTCAAAAGGCTCAGTATCTGAAAAAAGTAAAACATAATCTGCATCAAGATGCTGTTTAAGTATTTGAATGGAACCTTTTTCCGTGGCTTCGATAGCTTTAGAAATCGCACTTTTCTTTGCAACTTTAAGTTCTGCAAGTCCTCGCATCTTTTTCTTTATTTCATTAAACTGTCTTCCTGGAAGTCCTCTTGAAGACGCAATCATTATAGTCCTATTGCGCTTCATCAAATTAGCTAAATCTTTTACAATTTGCTTCTTCTCATCGGAAACAACAGTCACACGAACATTTTTTTTATCTGCCATTTACTTAACCTGCACCTCTATAGGTTTTGTCATTGTAAGTTTTATCAGAACATTTCTAACATTATCTACTTTCAAAGGTAAAGATTGTACAATTCCTTCATAAATTGATTTAATATTTTCAATTATTTTATCATCAGACATGCTTAATTTTCCAACTGCAATTTTAACATTAGCTTCCTTAACTCTAATCTTAGCAGACTTAGAAATTTTAGCAATAGTATTCTTAATCTCTTCCGCGTTGTCTTTCATCATAACTCCCAATTGAGGAGAAGGCATTTTTCCAGTAGGGCCTAAAACTTTACCAAAAGAACTAGCAACAGACGGCATCAGAGACGCATGTGCAATAAAGAAGTCATATTTTTTAACAAGATTTTTCATAGCCAACTTATCATTATATCTTGCAAATTCAGGCTTAGTAATTGTAGGAACAAGATCGCTCTTTTCATTAAGGAAAGCGCAAACACTCTTATCTTTGAACTTATTTGGCACAGAAACAACAAAAGACAAATTAGTCTTGCGGAAGTCCATTCCCTTCAGATTTACAATTAAGTCAAAAGTCTGATCGAACTTTCTTTCCTTCAATGCTCGCAATTCGCTTATTGCTTTATTCAATTCCATTTTCGTATTTGTGTCTTCTACAGTCTGCTTCAACTTTCAGAAAACGAAAGTCAAAGATGTAGTTTAATGACTTTTTAGTCAGCTAGACTCTATTTATAAACCTTTTTCTTTTTGTATTTTATATGGGGTATCCTTGGTATAAATATAGAGGCTACAGTACATAATGCTGCAACAAAATAAAAACCGAACCCTATTGCCATTCCAATAGCTGCAGCAAGCCATATACTTGCAGCAGTGGTCAAGTTAACTACAGTTCCATTATTTCCCTTAAGTATCATTCCAGCTCCAATAAATCCGATTCCTGTAACAATTTGTGCAGCAATTCTAGCAGGATCACCAGCACCAATATTATAAGATAAATAAGCAAAAACCATTGAACCAGCGATAACAAAACTATGCGTGCTTATGCCTGCCGGTTTATTGCGAGACTCCCTTTCAACGCCTATCAAAAAACCAAAAATTACGGCTAAAACTAGTTTAATTGCAAAACTAATCTCCTCTGAAGAAATAATCTCTAAAACCATAACAATAAGAAATATTTTAATTATTTAACTGTATCTAAAACAATCAAATATTCTTTAATTCTACCAACCGTCTGAGGGATAAGGAATTTCTCTATTTTTTGTTCAAACAAATCATGAAGAGAAGCAAATTCAGACACTCGGTACATATTATTCTTCTTATCAACAATCATCAAATCACGCAAACGCTTTAATTGACGACGAATATTACTCTCGGCAATTCCCTTAGTCTCAAGAGAGTTTTGCTGACGCATTTTAGTAACAATATCGCGTACTTCAAAAGAAGTAAGCTCTTTCTTATCTTTACGAGCGTCCTCAAGAGCAAGTAAAATGTCAACAACAATATCTCTCGAGTCTCCTGGTTGTAACAATCCAATGCTTAAGCATATCTTTCTAATCACTTCACGTTTTGAAGAATCGTAAGGTTTCTCATACTTTCTAAGAGTAATTTCATGTAACGGAACATCTCTAGCCATAAAGCTAGATATTTAGAATAATTATAAAGCTATTGTTTCCAATGAGGTTTGAATTTTAACTCTGTACTATAAATGCTTTTTATGCCCATCCACTTGTACCAGATATAATTATAATCTATCGAGGCAACGAATCTTAGATTGAATTTCATATCTTTTGTCTTTTTTATCTCTAAAGTAAGCTCTTCATGGTTTTTATTAAGTAATAATTTTACTCCTTTAATTTTATTAAAGTATTTTTCAGGATAGGTTCTTATTCCATTATCATAAATTTCTATTCCATAAGGCTCTCCTTCGTTTCCAGGAGGAGTACCAAGACTCCAAAAACCAGGCGCTACTCTTGCAATTCCATCCTTTTTTAAAATCCTATTACATTCCTCAAAGAAATTAACTTTATTATCAAATAAATATACTGCGGCTCGACTATATATGAAATCAAAACTATTTGATTTAAATGGGAGTTTTTTGCTTCCATCACAATAGACAATTTTAGGTAAATTTCTTATTTTTGCAAACTGTTCTTCTGTAAATATTTCTTTAGCAATAGACTGTGTTCTCATCTTATCGATTGTTCCATGATTTTTGTTTAAGTTAAACCCTATAATCTCAATCTTATCTCCAAACCTTTTAACAAAACCAGCCATAGCAACCCCGTGTCCGCATCCAGCTTCAAGAATTTTTACTTTTCCTTTTTTAGCAATTCTCTTAGATATAATATCAAGAAAGTCTCCAGTAATCTCTTCAATATGCTCTATCCCTCTATCGCGAGCCATGAACAATTAATAACCATAATCATTATAAATGTAATCCTTTAACATGAAACATGGAATTAGTCGCTTTTCTCGGCAATGATAAAGAAACTTGGGGACAAGTAAATGGACTAATAAACCGCGGCGAGTGGGAGAAAATAATAGTAGTCAAATCAAAAACTGCAGAAGATTACGATTCTCCAAAAGAATCTGACTTAGTAATCGTCGACACATCAAAACCACTACTAGAGTTAAAAGAAGAATTAATTACAAAATTAAAAACAAAACTTTCAGGTTTTGATGCTCACGTTTCAATAGCTTCAGGAACTGGAAAAGAACACATGGCTTTAATCAGCGCTCTGTTAACAATTCCAGTAGGAATTCGTTTAGTCGTATTCACAAAAAACGGCGTAGAAACGATTAATTAATGAGCCTTTGCTTCAAGTCTTTTATATGACTCTATTACCCCTAACCGTGCATTTCTCATATCTCTCAGAAAACCTTTATCTATTTGCTCTGAAAAATAAATTCCTCTTTCAGTAATACCTCAAACATAAACAAGATTTACTTCCCCACTTCTCCAAGTAATCTCAGCTATTTCATGAGGTAATAAATGTGTCAATGTCTTGCGATAATTCTCTGTTTGCTTTAACCTATCTATTAATTCATCTCTTTGAGACCTTTTTAAAGGCATGCAAATAAAATATATCTTTAGGCTTTAAATTTAATTATACTCTATAAGTGGTTCTTGCTAAAATAAATTAAAGAACCACTTGGCCATCATTATTACCAATAACAATAAAATAAACCAAGTTATCCATGAATACGATTTCTTTGCCCATTTATCGCTTCCAGTTAATCCTAAAATTGTCAAGTAAAAGAATCTCCCGCCGTCTAAAATAGATACTGGTAACATATTCATCAAAGCAACTAAGACATTAATTATAACAATCCACCATAGCAAGTCGTAAATAAATTGAGCAAAATCTCCATCCCAAGTAGGTTCATAGTAAATATTAGGATTTTTTACTTTAGAAATGGCCTTGCTTATCAATCCTCTAAAACCGCTTCCGTCAGTAGGGTAAAATCCTATTCCTAAATAAGCAGTTCCATTTCTCTCGCCCAGGGTAACTTCATAAGAATGTTTCTGCTTATCTTTATCTATTGTCGTAATAATTACCAACTTGTTAGGGGCGGTGCTAGACAAAGCATCAGTCAACTCTTTCTGACTTCGAGTAAGTTTTCCATCTATAGAAGTTATTGCTCCAAAAATATTATTCTTAATTGCAGGAGCATCATCAAAAAAAGGCAACCTTTCATATTTTCCTAAAATTTCAGCAGTAAGGGCTTCCTTAGGAGCATAATATGTTTTGTTGTTAGCAGTTATTTTATTTAATCCTTCGACGGCAAGAGCAGGAATAGCTGCAATCGAAATAACACTAGAATTTCCTATATGAGTTATCTGGGAAACATTGACCAAACTAGTAGCATATCCTCCAAATTTAATTCCCTCAGGTGCAAAACTTACAGCAAAGAATGCCCAAAGAAGCAACCCAAATAAAATAAACATTATAATATTGGCAAAAGTTCCAGCGGCCAAAACTGATAATTGATGTTTCTTAGGTGCTTTAGCCATCTGCTTTTCATCAGGCTCAACAAACGCTCCGAAGAAAGGTCCAAAGAAAGCTAATCCGGTAGTTTTAACTCGTATCTTCCAAAGTCTTGCAAATAAACCGTGAGCAAATTCATGAGAAACAGCAACAATAGCCAATGCAACTAAAAAGTAAGTGAAATACAACGGCGGGAAGAAAGATTCCAATCCAAAAAGTTTAGGAAAATAAGGAATTAGCGGAGCTATTGGGGGTAAATTCTTTAATTGTTCCGGTATCGGAGAAGAAATGTATATCCAAACAGTTTTAACAATCATCCACAATATACTAATCATCAAAACATATCCAGAAGTTATTACAACATAACTAAGAGGTTTCAAAACTTTCTCAAACTTACTAGAGGCCCAATCCATTAATTTTAATCCAACTTTAGTATGATAAAGGAAAATCCATCCTTGTCTTTTCAGACTACTTCTATTTTTATGTAAAATCCAAAAAGCAAATATTCCAAATATTACAAGAAAGAAAACATCATACACCAAAAAACTAACCATTATAACCTCTCATCATTTGTTCTTCTTAAGGCTAACGGTTCTAAAGTTGTGCTTCCTGCACCTGCGACATGTAATACTTTTAGAAATAACTTTCAAAGATTCAGACCTCATCTTCTGTCCGCAGTTTTTACAAACAAACATGTTTCTGAACAATCGAGTCATTGCAGCAGGTAATTTTGTTCCCATTATTCAAAAGACCTCATTACTACTTTCTGACCTTCAATATCCCAGTATTCTACCTGTTGTCCTGCAGAAAGTTTGTCTTTTAATTCCTCATCATAAGGTAAATTCAAAGTCTCAAAATTTTCTAAATCCATGACGCTAACCAAATCCCCGTTAACTGTCAAAATCTGTGCACGTTTCTTTTCAACAATAGGAACGTCCAAATTCTCGCTTCCAGGAATAACCCCAATTCTCTTCTTCTTATCAAATATTCCAACAACTTCCATTCGACATTTCATACTTCCATGTTTTCCAGTCTTACTTTGATCGTTAGATTTAACAATACATGGAAATCCATCCCACAAAACCGTTGTCCCAGGTTTAGCAGAAGTTGCTTGAATTAATTTTAAAACCATAATTCAATTTCCCAAAATGCATTTATAAACTTTCTCTCTCCCCACTTAATCGCTAAATTAAAGTTACTTCTACGATTATTACACATAATATTACAATTTTTTCTAAATTAATATAAAATCAAAACACTCAACCATAGTAAAGCACAATTTAAAGAAAGATATATAATATATTAATATAAATTATTAAAATAACTTGATTAAAAAACGAAGTTTTTTAAAGCCATATGTTTGATTGGACAATATGGATATGCAAGCTAATAATTTAACTAAGAAAGGAGACTTCGTAGAAATAAAATTCACTGGATTAGTAGACGGAAAAGTATTCGATTCAAACATTCCAGAAGATCTAAAACAATTAAACGACAAAGCCGTTCCTGAAAAAACGATAGTCATAATAGGTCAAAAAATGGTTGTAAAAGGCTTGGATGAGCATTTAGAAGGAGAAGAGTTAAACAAAAATTATTCTATTTCAATAAAACCAAAAGATGCATTCGGTTCAAGAAAAATTGAATTAGTGCGCACAATGCCTCTCCGAGTATTTAACGAACAGAAAATACAACCCGTTCCAGGAGCATCATTTATATTCGATAACAAATTAGCAAAAGTAATTGCAGTTTCAGGCGCTCGAGTCACTACAGATTTTAACAACCCTTTAGCAGGAAAAGAAGTAACTTATAAATTTACAATTTCTCAGATAGTAAGTGATTTAAAAGAAAAAGCAGAAACAGTATGTAAATTAATATTCAGACATATTCCTGAAATAGAAATAGTCAACAATGAAATTACAATAAAAGGCCCAAAGATCCTAGGAAATATGATAAATCAAAATCAAAGTAAGTTCAAAGAATTTCTAGGAAAAGAAGTCTCATTTAAAGAATCAGAAAATCAAAAAGACACCAAATCCCAATAGAGCTCAGATGAGCATAACAATCCTTATAAATCGCTATCAATTTGATAAATAATGGTGAGTGATTATACAGATTCGGACTTAAAAAGTGTATCTTCTATAGACAAAGAGCTAGAACAAATAGTTCAAAAACAAGGAGCGCGCGTAAAAGTCGTTGGTTGCGGAGGCGGAGGAGGAAATTCAGTTTCTCGCATGAAAGAAATTGGAATCAAAGGTTGCGAAGTCATAGCTATAAACACTGACGCTCAAGATTTATTATACACAAATGCGGATGTTAAAATCCTCATAGGTCGTGAATTAACCGGAGGCTTAGGAGCAGGAAGCAATCCTAAAATAGGAGAAGAAGCCGCTCGAGAATCTGAACAAGAAATACGCAAACGTCTAGCAAATTCAGATTTAGTCTTCATCACTTGCGGTCTTGGTGGTGGAACAGGTACCGGTTCAGCACCCGTCGTTGCAGATATAGCTAAAAAAGCAGGAGCTCTAGTAATAGGAGTAGTAACCTTACCATTCACTGTTGAAGGCCAAAAAAGAATTGAAAACGCTCAGTATGGCTTAGAAAGATTTGAACAAATAGCAGATACTCTGATAGTAATTCCAAATGATAAACTTTTAGAATTAGCGCCAGAATTGCCTATTCAAACAGCTTTCAAAGTTGCAGATGAAATATTAACAAACGCAGTAAAAGGAATTGCAGAATTAATCACTTCAGCCGGTCTAGTAAACTTAGATTTTGCAGACGTAAAAGCAGTAATGTCAAACGGAGGAGTATCATTAATTGGAATAGGAGAATCCGACAGTGCACAAAACAGAGCATCAGAAGCAATAGAAAGAGCAATTAACAATCCTTTATTAGATGTAAGAATAGACTCTGCAAAAGGAGCACTTGTAAATATTATTGGCGGTCCCGATATGTCTTTAGACGAATATAGACAAGTAATGGAAAAAGTAAGTTCTAAGGTATCTCCAGACGCAAAAATAATCTCTGGAGCAAAAATATCTGCAGACATGGAAAAGAATATCAAAGTTTTATTAATAGTCACAGGCGTAAAGAGTCCTCAAATTGTAGGTTCAAGTTCTGCATATAAGCTTAACAACAACACGTCATTAGGCAACGAATTAGGCATCAATTTCATAGCCGAATAATTTTTAAACGCTCTTAACTCAAACAAATCATGCAAAAACTAAAATCATTCATAGTTCAATGTGTTCGAGTATGGCACATCCTGAAAAAACCAACTAAGCAGGAATTTCTAATGATTTCAAAAATATCTGCATTGGGAATTTTAGCCATAGGCCTAGTGGGCTTTTTAATAGGCATTATAATGAAGATGTTTTAGATAATGGGCAACAAAGAGGTTACATTTTCTTCCCTAATCAAATGGAAACTTCTAAAGAAAATAGAGAATGGGTATATAAAAATCAGAAATATCTTAATATAATTAAATACAATAATGAAATAATAGGTTTTGCATTTTTATTGCCCTGTACAAAAGAGCTAATGGAATCATTTGTTTCAAAAAGAATTAACGAGAGAGAATTATTTGAAAAAGATAAAATCTATAAAATTTAAAGAAACCATTCAATATATTTACCTGTGTTCTTCAGTATTAAAAGAAAAGTTTAGAAGAAAAGGGCTGGCTACGGAAGGAGTTATTAAACTAATAAATAAAGTGACTCATAATTTAAGGGAGAAACCAACCCTATTTTACGACTCCTATTCTAAAGAAGGAGAGGCTCTTGCTAAATATGTAGCAACTAAAATGAAATTAA
>JAGVXB010000011.1 GCA_018303995.1 Candidatus Pacearchaeota archaeon | reverse complement strand
ACTTATGATGTAGTTCTGGCAAATCCCCCTTTCAAAGGAAGCTTAAACATTGCTGAAATTAGTGATAGATTTAGAATAAAGACAACTAAGACTGAAATTCTATTCCTGGAATTAATGTTTCATACTCTTGCACCATCAGGAAGATGTGCCGTGATCGTGCCAGAAGGCGTTTTATTTGGAAATTCAAACGCACATAGACAAGTAAGAGAAATGTTATTGACTAAATGTAGATTAGATGCAGTTATCTCCATGCCTTCGGGAGTCTTCAAACCATACGCAGGAGTTTCTACAGCAGTTTTATTCTTTACAAAAGGAGAACCAACTCAAAATGTTTGGTTTTATAAGATGGAATCTGACGGATTCAGTTTAGATGATAAAAGAACATTTATTGATGGAAAAGGAGATATTCCAGAAATATTAGAACTTCTTAAAAACAACAATAAGACAGAACAAAAAGATAGGAAAAAGAAACACTTTTTCATCCCAATTAAAGAGATAAAAGAAAAAGATTGGGATTTGAGTATCTCAAAGTATAGAGAGATTGAATATGAAGAGATTAAGTATGAAGCACCTAACAAAATTATCGGTAAAATTGAAGATTTAGAGAATGAAATTATTGAAGGAATTAAGGAATTAAAGGGTAAGTTTTAGTTTTTATCCATACCCAAATCAATCCAATCAGACTATTAAAAATCTTCTTCTCATCCCCAACAACCCCAACCCCCAACAACCTCTCACTCAACAACTTACTCCCCCAATAATCTCCACGCCCTCAAGCCCCCAATAACCCCCATTTCAAAGGTATTTGAAATTTATTAGACTTCTTGTTAAATGAGCCGGTTACAAATTGTAACCAGTTGAAAAATAAAACTGCAACAAAATGTCACACTTTATTAAATCCAAAAAACTATATCAATTACTCAAAGAAATACTATAAACCAAGCACATCTTAACAATATTTATATATAACAAAAGCCTATAAAATACATAGCAAATGGTGCTGTTATTAATGCTCAGCCACACAATTTAAAAACCATTAAATGCCCTAAATAAAATGAACACACAACAAACTGAGAAACAAGAAATATTCAAGAACATTGAAACAACCGGGAAAAAATACATAAATCAATTTAAGATACTTGCAGAAAAAGCTCAAAAATCAATGGCTAATCAGATGAATATGGCCAAATTTGAAGCAACATACACTCTTTCTGTAGAAAAAGAACAAAGAAAAAAAACAATGTTTCAAGTCAAAGAAATTAGAAATGACTTATGGAAAGAAGCCCTTAAACAGGCGAACGGAGACGTTAACGTCGCTTCCAATATTTACGACCGCCTTTGCTCTTTCCCTTAAAACTCTGTTTAAAGAACCTTTTTATCTGAAACTCATTTAAGTGTGAAGCTTCTCCAACAATTCTAACATGCACAGGATTTTTTAAGAGAGTCATGGCTTTCTCTAAATTCTGATCCTCAGTCATAAAAATAGTGATTTTTGCATTTAAATAAAGATTTGCAATAATCTTAAAATCATTGAGCACAGTATTAAACTTCTTAAAATACATTCTCTCTTTAACTTTATCAAACCATTCAAAGGCAAGTAAATTTCCAGAAGCAGTATGTTCAATCTTTTTAATATTAAACTCTTTTAAAATAACAGACAAGCTATTAGTTGCCTTATCAAAATCATAATTTCGCTTTTTTATAAGCACACTGCGTGCCTCACCTAAAGCAACAGATGTAGTAACTAAAGCTAAAGTGCCTATCCTAACTTCCTCAATTAAATCTTTCTTGAATTCTCCTGATTCAACTATATCTACAAGAACATTAGCGTCAAGACCGATGATTTCATCCCCAAGAAGCTCATCAGAAGTGCGATTTATTTTATAAGTAAACACATCATTCCCACTTTGTTTTACGACCGTTGAACCAAATTGGTGCATGCCTATAAGAGTTCAAATTATATTTAAACTATTAGATTATCGGATTTCCTAATTCCCCCACAACCCCACACTCTCCCTTACTCAATAACTCTAATCTCAAAGGTATCGAATTCGGCACGGTTAAAACCAAGCACCCCTCCTAAACCTCACTTACATTGAAACCTATTCACTAAACTCTCATTACTAACGCACCCCACACTCATCTCTCAAACTACCTGTAATTTATAATTATTTTTAAATTAACTAATAAAAAGGGCGGATAATTAAGAATCTCCTATAAATCATTTGAGAAATTTCTATATTAACAATTATTTCCTGTTTCCGAACAAGTAGGCTTGCCCACAAAACCATTGTTGCGATAACCTGGAGTTCTTGCATCCTCGCATGCTGCAGAAACATCATCAGAATTTTGAATCGCTCCCTGCTTAGTTAAAGCACAAGTATAATATTGAACATCGATATTAATAATTCCTCCTTCTCTAGTTTTCTCATTATAGTTGGAGTAGGAACAGGAAACTGTGCATTTAAATTCCTTTTTAATTATTGGACTTAGCAAAGGGCCTGAATTAAGATAAAATAAATAGGATCCTAAAACTATTACCAAAACAACAACTACAATAATCCATAAACTTTTAAAATTCCTCTTTTTTTAACCATAGCCTTATTTAGAACATAATAATATATAAATCTATTTAATTGTTCTTAAATTAACTAATTAAAAATAATTCTTAAAAATCCCCTCGTCCACTTCCCTCCTAATTCCCCCACAACCCCCTACATCAACTATTAAACATCTTAACGGCCTTACTAATTATTTCATTTCCCTGAAATCCCCAAGGACAATAAAAACCAAAATCCTCTGGCTTTATGAGTTTGCGAAAAGGAATAACTCCGGTCGCAACATCAATAGTCTGCTTGCGTAATCTAGTAATGCGGGCAAAATACCTCAACTGATAAATTTCTTTTTCATGTCCGTTTTCATCAATTTCAATAGTCTCATTATATCCTATTGGTTTAATATCAGTAATTTCCATGTCTGCCTCTTCCATGCACTCGCGTCTAAGAGTTTCAAAATAATTCTCGCCCTTTTCAATTCCTCCTCCAGGAAGAGCCCAATTGTCTCTTCTTCTAACATCCACAACAATCATCTTTCCAGATTTATCAAAACAAACGCCATAAACTTGAGTTACCTTTTCCTTAGGAATTTTTGAAAAATCATCTGCTGAATGCCATTTAATTATATACTTCTTTCCTTTAACATAAATAATCCTATTATGATTAATAAAATCGTCAATTATTCCTCGTAAAAAGAAATCATCATTAGAATCAAGAGCACTTTGTAATGTTCTTTTCAACTCTTTCTTATTCCCATCCCACTTAATTCTATTAAGAAATTTAGGAAACGAAAGCCATTCGTAATCCACATGTTCAACATCTAAAATAATCTTCCCAGGCGAAACAAAAGCCAAATAATAATGCTCTTCATTTTCTTCGTTATGATTCTTATAAATACATCCCCAATTCAAATTAAACACATTTTTCACTTTCAAAGAAGTTTCCTCTAAAATCTCCCTTCTAACCGCATCCTCAAAACCCTCTTCATTCTCAACGCCCCCAGTAACTGTAAACCAAAAATCTCCTCCATGTTTCTCAGGCTCAGAAGGATTATTCCGCAATGCTAAAAATTTCTTACCATCTGTAATAAAAGAAAGTACTTTCTTTTTCATGAATTGCTCACTCCAACTATTTATAAAAACCTTCTTATAATCATCTTCAATTCATCAATATCTAAATAATCATGATCCTCACCAGCAACTTCTTTCAACTCGTAATTCTTCACTTTATTTTTATCTAAAAACTTCTTAACATCAGAAAAAGATGCATAAGGGTCCTTAGTTTTCTGAATAAATAAAGTTGGTATTTTATAATTCCCAAAATAAGGGCTTAATTCATTTCCATTAACTTCTTCCCAATTTAAAGGTAACCCGACAAAAATACATTTTTTAGGTTTTATTTTCTTTTCAAGAATTGCCTGCAGAGTCAATCCAATTCCAGCAGACTTCGCAAAAATAACACAATTACCATGAACAATTTCAGACAACTTTTCAATCTCTTTCTCTCTATTCATCTTGCCATCGAATTTCCAATGTTCATAAACTAAAACAACACTTTCTTCAAACAAATAACTCAATTTATCTCTGGCTGACTCAATCCACTTTTTATTATGAACATTATTTCCACCAAGCAATATTAATTTCATATTTTTAAGAATAACATATTAATTTTAAACTTATCCTGTCTTTTTCATATCTTAAATAAACATGATTTCCCCCACTCCCAAAACGCCGCCCACGCACATCTCAAAAGATACTCAAATTATCAATATTAAATAAATAAAGTTTAATTTATTAACTAAACAGTGGTTAAAGTAATAACATTTATAAACCCAATTTATAGTTCAATTTTATAAGATATATAAGACAAAATGGGTATAATCAAAAAATTAAAAATAGGAAGTCTTGCTCTAGCAGGGCTGTTAAGTTTTGGTTGTTCAAGCGATAATGATCCTGCAGTTTATAGTATTGTAAAAGCCGAACAAAAACAAAAACAAGACATCTCAAAATTCTCTTTGTCTGGACTATTAAAGGTCATAAATGAAACTCAAAACTCAGAGGATATGATAAATGCTGGAAGGCTGGCAGTCGAAAAAGTAAAACAAAGTGGTTCAAATGAAGCTATTTTAGGCTTTAGTGAAAGAGCCTATACAATAGGAGACGAAGAAATAAAAGTAGACGAATTCAAAAAAAGATTATCTGGCCCAGTAATATTTAATAAAAATTCAAGAATTTACAGCTTATTTAACCAAAATTTTCAAGGTTATGATGAATTAGTTAACAATAACTTAGACTGGATTATTTTAAGCCCCAATGTTATAGCAAGCAATACAGGGAAGTCTGAAGCTGGATTAAGTATAGGAAATAAAACTATATTTATAGACACAGAAGAAGGCGGTAAACTAAGAGACTTCGAAGTTCTTCATCCAGTAATTGTTCACGAAGCAACACATGAATATAACCGAGCAAATAAACCAGATATTTCTAGACTGGAAGATGAATTACTAGCTCATAAATCTCAATCAGATGTTGCTACTAGAGCAAATAGTAAGAAATCTAGCGAAAACCTAGAAGGGATGATAAAAGTTTGTAATAATAGAGTAGACACAGCAAATTATCTAATTAGTAACTTCTCACCTGATTTTAATGGATTATATCCTCATGAAATGATTCTTTCAGCACAAATTTTAGAATCTAGAATTCCAATAGAGACTATAAATAAATATGAAACTATAAACACAGGTAATGAAAAACTGGATTTAGAGTTGTCTACTGCTTTAAGAATTTCAAAAATTCCGCATACCTACTCAAAAAAAGATTCAATTGAAAGATTATACTCAATTGTTCAAAATGGTACTGAAATCGAAAGAACAAACGCGTATTCAGTATTAGAATTATTTAACACATCAATTTTCTCAAAAAATTCAAGTCCTGATTGGGTTAATTCAGGAGAAAGAAGAGTTAATTTTGGATTTAACTTCGGTAACGGTAATGGTCAGGGCGGAGGACTACCAAGTTTAAGCGATTTCGTAGACCTATTTACTAATCCTCTTCTTCAAGGGCAAAAAGATAAAAAAATATATGAAGATGTTCAAGATGGAGATAAACTAGTTAGGTTAAGTGAAGAAGACAGTTTCAGACAAAATTCATTCAATAGCATTTCTACAAACAATTCAGATAATTCGGAAATATTAAGAAAATTAAATCATGATTTTTCAAAAGTAGCAGGTGACCCAGACGGAAGTAGAGGTAGTTGGACATACAAAGGATATGCAGCCGACAGAAAAGGAAAGACAATAGTAATGTGGCAATCTAATGACTTAAAAATCAAAAATAGAAATCCAAGAGGAGTTTCAGATGAATTATTCCTTACTAAACAGGATGTTTATGTCGGAGGAACATATAGTAATTCTTCATGGGATTTCATTGATCCATATAGAGACCTAGATTTCACAGCAAACCCACCAGTATTTTATAAATAAGAGAATATCAAAAAACCTTAAAATAGTCTATTTTTTATCCCCACACTAGAAAAAGCTTATATATTTAAAAATACAAATATACATATGCTCTTGAAGAAAAAAGATTTTTTTATTTGTATAACATTAGGTATTTTAATCGGATTAATTTTAAAAACACCTTATTTAAGTTATATGTTGGTAGGTATTCTAATTGGAATATTTTTCGCTGTATATAACGAAAAAGATCATATTAATTTATATTATTTTAAGAATTATCCTTTTAGAGGATTGGTCTGGATTTCTTCTTTAATTGTCATAAATATTATTCTTGGAGGAATTTTACTTTATACACAATCAATTAATTCAACATTCTCAACTTATATAATAATAATTAAATTAAGTTTAATGATAATTCCAGAATTTATTTCTTTTTCACTTTTTAGTTCTAATTTTTTGAGATTTGGTAGTTTTTAACTTTACATATCTAATTACAATGTCTTATTTTTTAAGTCAATCGTTTCGAAAAAGCTTATATATTTAAAAATACAAATATGCCAATGACTTCGTTTAGAACCTGCATTATTATTACAATAATTGGTATCATAATAGGAATATTTTTGAAGACATCATATTCAATTAGTATTCTTGTAGGTATTCTAATTGGATTTTTTTTCATAATCTATAATAGAGGATATACTAATTGGAGCTATTTTAAGAAGCATTTTTTTAGCGGATCTGTTCGTATTCTTTCTTTAATTGTCATAAATGTTATTTTAGGAGTTATTTTGTTTTATTTTCAGCCCACCTCAATCTATGGAATACTAGGTAAACTAAGTTTAGCAATAATTGCAGAAATTATCATTATTATTGCAACAATTATTCTGATTGATTAAATCAATTAAGAATGGACATATAACAATTAAGACAATTACTTTCAATTAATTAAAGGACAATTTCCAGTCAATGAAAAGTACATTTTATCAATATCCGGTTCCAATCCAGCACTACTTAAATCTCTAAACATTTTCTTTTTTGCTGAATCTAATAAATTTTCTAGCTCTTTAGGAGAGAAATAATAAGTATTTGCTCCATTTTGTAGAGCCACACCTTTATCTTGCAAAGCACCAGTCATATAAAAAACATGTTTTGTTAATGTGGCAATGACTCGGCTTCCAGTAACTATATCATCAATACGTCGAGTTCTAGTTTTATGCCTAAAATCTATATCTGTAAAAAACAAAGGCTCAACATAAACACGAGTTCCACTCAAAAGAGAAGAAATATCAGTTTCTGCCCCAGGAAGAGTAAGGTATTTCTCATCACCCCCAGATGCAAAACGTTCCCTTACATCTACGGAAATGTCATGATGAATCTTCATAAAAGCAGTTCCATACACATCGCTCATAATAATTAATAGAATGCGAACTTTAAGTAATTATGTATTCACGAGCCTAAACCAAATTATATATCACATTATTACTGTCAAAAGGTATCCTCTTAATTTTCACAATAACTAAAATATAAATGAAATGAGTTGGCTACAAATTGTAGTCAACTGAATATTAAAACATCTATTAATTATTAATCGCCATTCAAAAGACACATTTATATATTTCCATGACTCATTAACTCTATGAGTAAACTGCTTTTTTATACAACTTTTTACAGCATCACTCAACTTTAAAAAGCATAAAATATCACTAAAAACATGAAACAACAAATTCAAGAGAAAAATTATAATTATTATATGAGTACAGACATTAGTCTGTATTCTGGTGAGTGGATAGCAATATGTGAAAATAAAATCGTTGCACACGGCCGTAATCTAAAGAATGTTGTTAAAGAAGCTAATGAAAAGTGTTTTGGTAAAAAGTTTCTTTTAGCAAGAGTTCCAGGCGAAGAAGCCATGATTTTCTAAGATGACTTTAAATTTTAAATATAAAAAAGTCAAGCGTCCAAATGATAAAGAAATAAAGTCTCCATCAATTCCAATTGTTCTTCAAGGAAAAGGATCAAAATATAGTTTTGTAGCTTTAATTGATTCTGGGGCAGATGTTTCGGTTATTCCAAAAGACGTTGCCGAACTATTAGGTCTTGATTTAAGTGCTAAACATGAAGAAGCCAGAGGTATTGGAGGCAGAGTTCCAGCAATACAAACAAATGTTAATTTAGAAATTGGAAAGCCACATGAAAATTACAACATTAATTTACCAGTTAAGGTAATTTTAAACGATGGAGATGAAGAGATACCAGTACTTTTAGGTAGAAGTGGTTTCTTTGACAAATTTATAATAACCTTCGACCAGTCCAAAGAAATAGTTTCACTAAAAAGAGTAAGTTAATTAATATTGTTTAAAATAAGTTATCACATCAATTCTTTCTGTATCAACTTATGAGCCCCATTAATCTTCTGAAACATTAAATGGTCGCCCTCAGGCATATCAGGGTGATACTTCTTAGCTAAATTCTTATATTTCTTACTTATCACTTCAAAATCTTTCTCTTCAGCGTCAACGCCAAGAGTCTCACGAGCCTCGGAAAGTTGTTCATCTAAATCATCATCTTCAGAAAACTCTTGTTTAAACTCATCTAACGTTATCTCGCCAGCAATTAACTTCCCAATCTCAATCTTAAGAACCTCATTAATAACCGCAAGATTTTCAACATACTTAGGCATAAGCCCATAACTATATTTCAAATTCCTACCATCAAAGTAAAAAGAAACAGAGGCAGGAGCCTTCTTACGAGCAACTCTTTCCAATTTAATCTCAGTATCCCAGCGTTCTAAGATATTATTCTTAATCTGCAACGCTCTGCGATCAAAAGAATTCTCTATGCACGGAGCTTCAATCTCATTGCCCTTTATCTTAATTATCATGAGAACTTACAAAAATAATGGTTTATAAAGTAGATGATTGGGGTCGCGAACCACACTGGGTCCTACCCATATCCTTTCATGCGCAACTAATTTTAATTACCAATCGTTGAGGTTACTTTTTTTCTTGAATGGAGTGTTTGTCCAAACATTTTTTTGCTACCCTAAGAGATGGAGCTGCCTGCATAACTTTGTCTATGCCTATTACTGTAATTCCCTCTCGTGAATTAAATTCTCCAAGCAATGCTCTTGCTTCATCTACAGTCATCCTTGCTCTTCCAAATATTTCATTAATCACAGAAACTTGAGATGGATGAATGGCCCCTTTCCCAGTAGCACCCATTCTCCATAGGTATTCGCATTCACTTCTTAAAACAGCTAAATTCTCATTTGTTCCATATGCTCTAGATGGAGGGTCAATATATTGAATCCCTAAAGACTTAGATGTAACAAGTAATTCTTTAGTCATGTGGTTAATCAATGAATCTTCATAAATTGGCAATCTTTGAACTTCAAAAACGGAAGCCAAATCCTCAGCCCCTAAAGCAGTTGCAGTAATTCTTGAAGAAGAGGATAAAATTTCATAACGTAATCTATATGCGTCCCCACTTTCAATAAGTGCCAAAACTTCAACATTACCTCTTAATTTCTCATCTAATTTTCTTACCTCCTCTGGAGAACTTATTTTTGGCAACATTATAGTGTTGGCTCCTATAGACAAAGCCGTTTCTACATCTTCATCAAAATAGATGGTTCTTACATTGTTTACCCTTACCATCAATTCTTTTTTCCCACCATACCCTTTAGGAAATAACTCTCTTAATTTTCTTCTTGCTTCTTCCTTATGACTATCAGCAACCGAATCCTCCAAATCAAAAACTAAAGAATCCGCTTCACTTTCTAAAGCAGACCTATAAAATCTTTCCTCAAGTGCATTAAAAACTAATAAACTTCTTCTCCTCCACGGAGTTCTATTATCATAATTTTCTGACATTAAATTGTGATTAACCTACAATATTTAAATTAAATGGTGCGCATGAAATGATAAAGAGGGGTATGCTCCCGCCGTACTTATAGTTATTTAGGAATCATGTAAACTGCTCATTTCATGAAATCGAAACAGATCTACCATCTTGTATTCTTTCTATTACCTCAACAAGAGTTTTATCTGAATCTAAAGCATAAAAATCGAATTTATCTTGATCATGGCCTAACGCAATATCTCCGGAAGATCCAACATAACCATATTTAATATCGCAAATTTCATGAATCGGTTGTATCCAATGTTTAGAATCTTTTGTTGCTAGGCATACTCCATTTACTATCCAAAAAGAGCTTTCTTCCCTTGATGTAAATTTGAGGTCCTTTAGATAACCTATATCAAATTCAGTAGGTTTTGCAAGTCGCCCCACTTTATTAGAATGATTATATTCGAATACAATTACTGGTCTACCAACAAAATCTTTAAATATTTCGTCTTTTTTAACAACTTTAATTAGCCCATCATATTTTTTAACTTCCTTAAACTGTTCATCACATACCTTAATGCTATGGGTAAGATATTCATGGTTTTTTTTAGCCTGCTCAACAAATTTCCTTATTTGAGGCCTAGGACCTTCTATTGTAACATCATAGGTACATCCAAATGGAAAACCCATGTCTTCCCGAACTATTCTAACACTAATTTTTTCTAAATCTGAAAAAGTAAATCGATAATTGTGCGTTCTACCCTTGCCTTCTCTAGAACCCCAACCAAGCAAAGCCAAATGATCTGCAAATGCCCCCAAATATTCTCCTCTCTGAAATGTTTCAATGCAAAATTCTTTTCTTTCCATAAAAGCAAAGCAGAGAAACACTAGATAAATTTTATACCGATATATAACGGCTTATAAGCTGGATTTCTTTATTGCAAATGGAATTAACTTATTTTCAGCTTTCCTGAGATGCTCTTGAAAAGTTGAAAAGGATAATCCTTCTTTAAATGCTAATCCTTTAACATCTGTTTTTCTTGGATATTCATAATAGCCACTTTTTATAGCTAAATATACTGCTTTTTCTTGTTTTTCAGTTAACTTTGGGAGTATATTAAGAACTCCAAGATTTTCCACTTTTTCTTCTTTAATATAATCAAGAACCAAATTATACTTTTTTTCAGAAACTTTTAATATTTTTTCTAGATATTTTCTTTCAAAAGATGCAAGTTCTAATTCTTCCCAGCCATCAGGGGTTATAACAAAAGGTTTTATTTGAATCAATAAAGGATTATAGAACAAGCTCGGTTTTCTCTCACTTTCCTCAGTTTTAGAAATCTTTAACCTACAGACTAAAAAGTTTCCTTGTTCTTCTATCTTATCAATCTTTTTAGAGTTCTTTAAATCTTCAAAAAATTTATCTCGCAAAGAATGATCTCCATCAAAATGAATTGTCAAAGTAAAATAAGAATTTCTTTTATCTGAAAAGTAATTTAACATATAACCATGCAGGCTAGAGTTATATTTCATGGCCATCGATGCAAATAAGCCTTCTTTATCAAAAACCTTGAATTTTGCTTTCCACATCCTAGCAGATATATATCGGTTTATTTAAAACTATTCAAAAAATTGGGCACGTATGAAAGTATGCAAAGAGAGGTATTCGCGGGCATAAAGTCATAATTGTGCTATTTTCAAGCGATGTTGACTTTGAATAGATCTAATTGTTATCCAAGATATCTTTAAATAGTGTAAATTAATTCAAAACACTGATGGCTAAGGTTGTAAACGTATTTCCAAACTCTTTAGATTCAAATTTAAACACTCTCGCAGAGTTAAGTGTATTGATGTTAGGAAACATTAGTATCGACAATCCTAGAAGAAGAGGGTTCAAGGTCTTAACAGTTGATTCAGATTCTAATGGTTCATCTACAGGTATTAGTTATGCTAAAAGCGATGGTCTTTGCTACAGAAGAAGTAGGGAGGGATTATATGTTAATGCGAAGGGAGATGAAGAAAAATTATTTGGATTCTATTCACGGTTTGTAGGCTCTTGGTCATGGACAAAAGACAAAGTAGTTGTTCCTGTTAGAGAAAGTGCTTATGAATTAGTTAAAAGACTTAGTGAAAGAGCAGGACACCAAATTAGAGAAATTAATTGCCTTGATGAAATATCTGGTTTTGAATCTCAGAAAGGTGGTCCGATGATTCAAAAATATAATGTTATGGATATTCTAGGTTTGTAATCTATCTGCAAGAAATTCTATCTCCGTCTAAATCATATTCCATCTTCAACCAATCAAAGTTTAACTCGATTGCCTTGTTGCAGAATTCTGTTGGTTGTAATTCATATTCTACTCCAAAAACGGCCTTATCTTGTTCAATGAATGGTAAAAGAGTTTCACATTCATCATATTCAAAACATTGTTCATTTAAAGCAAAATCAAAATAATTAACCAATTCAGGAATTTGATCTACATCATTTTTCAGACCAACTGTCAATCCCCTTTTATGAGCTTCTTCCGCAAGCCATTTGTTATAATCTAATTGATTTTGATATGATAAATCAAACCCATTATCATTTAGATAACCATCCACATTATCTGGCTCAACACCATCACATCCCTTTTCTACTGCTAAATCTAATCGGTTTTTCATAATAGGTGCAAGTAATTCAATTTTAGAGATATCAAGCCATTTCTCATCTTCCCATCCTTCAAGAACTTTTCCCTTAACCTCATTTGGAAAATCACCTTCGTCAATTCTCCAGTTTTCATAACTCCCAGCACTAAAATAACAAATAACCTTGATACCTTTGTTTTTCAATGCATTTATTACTTCTTTTGAATTATCGAATAAATCAACATCATACATATCAACATCATAGTTTTGATTTACTATTCCATTCAATTGCCATTGCCATGAAGTATTTGGTTTTGGTTTCCACCAAAAGATGTTCACTGACTTGGACTCATTTGTTTTAACAACATCTATTCTTGAAACATTTTGTTCAGCAGTTATATTTTCAATTGTTTCAGCAGGTACTGGTTCCTCACTCCAGATTATTTCTTTTACAGTATACCCACCAAGCAAAAGAATCCCTACAAAAATTAAAACTAACAACTCCCTTTTAATTTTCATATTAATATAAAGTCTTATTATTTAATAAATCTTCTCATAAATTAATAACTAAAAACTACTTATTCCCCGCAACCCGAACGTTGAGTCGTATTGCACGAAGAACACTTAATCGCACAATTACCGATTCTCTTTGCAGGTCCCCCGCAAAGACCACAAACCCTTATAGGAACTTGGCTCTCATCAAGCTTGCCTCTCTCATCACTATTTCGAACAAACCCAGCAGGCTCAAACTTCTGATGTCTAAACCGACCAAATAAATCTTTTACGCTCGCACCATACTGCAAATTAATAGACATAGAAAGAGACCAAGAGTCAATTAAACCGCGAACAGTAGAGCCTTGTTTAGACATTGTAACAAAAATCTCTCCAGGACGACCGTCATCATATAATCCCACTGTTAAAAAACCCTTATGATCCACAAGCTCAAACTTATGAGTAATAGACTTTCGAGTTTGAGGTAACGGCTCACGACCCTGCTTAATTGCAACAACTTCCGTTTTCTTAACGACTTCGCCCTCAGTCTTCTTAGTATTCAATGGCTGGCTACGTTTAGAATTTTCACGATAAATTGCAACAGCTTTCAATCCTCTCTCCCATGCAAAAATATAAGCATCCATTATCTCTTCAACAGTGGCCGATTCAGGCATATTAATTGTCTTAGAAATAGCTCCTGAAATATATGGTTGACAAACGGCCATCATTAACACATGACCCTTGTAATGAATTGAACGCTTACCTTTAGCTGGTTTGAATGCACAATCAAATATTGCTAAATGTTCTGTCTTCAATCCAGGAGCACCCTCAATCATATCATTAGTGTTAATATAATTCAAAATATTTTTCACCTGATCTTCATTATAACCTAAACGTCCTAAAGCCAATCCAACCGATCCATTTACCATCTTAAGCATTCCCCCTCCAGAAAGAACCTTATATTTAACAAGAGAAATATCTGGTTCAATTCCAGTAGTATCACAATCCATCATGAAAGCAATAGTCCCAGTAGGTGCTAAAACTGTTGCCTGTGAATTTCTAAATCCGTATTTTTTACCAAGCTCATGAGCATCACTCCAAGAATCCCAAGCTTCATTTACTAAATAGCGCAAATCATAAGGCATTTTATTTACATCTATATCTTTCACATGATCTCGGTGCATTCTAATTACGTCAAGCATCGACTCGCGATTTTCAGCATATCTAGGAAAAGGTCCAACATTAGAAGCAATCTTAGCGCTCGCCTTGTAAGCCTGTCCGCACATCAAAGCAGTAATCGCAGCCGAAACAGCTCGACCTTCATCAGAATCATAAGGCAATCCAAAACTCATAAGTAAAGCACCAAGATTAGCATATCCCAATCCTAATGGGCGAAAATCATGAGAATTCTGAGCTATCTTCTCAGTAGGATAACTCGAGCCATCAACCAACAAGTCCATTGATGTTATAAATCGGTCAACAACTCTCTTGAAACCTTCAGTATCAAACTTCCCATCAGTATTAAGGAATTTCATCAAATTAATTGAAGCTAGATTGCATGCAGAATCATCTAAAAACATATACTCGGAACAATTGTGAACAAATACTCCTGAAGTCAAAGCAAAGTTATGAGTCCCAGGAACCTCAAAATCATAAACATTTATCTTTTCATTCAAACTTTGTATACTATTCACCTTATGGTTTATTGCCAAAGGAGCACTAATCACATTTTGAACATTAATTTTATCTTCAAAGAAGAATTTAGGCAATAATTCTCTATACAAAGGCATTAAAGAATCATTAATTATCAAATCCTTGGCTTCTTTATAATTTCCATTCCTCAACATAAACTTATGGTCTGGTGTACAAACAATTTCTTCATTATTATCTAAAATAACCTTAATGACCGAAGCATCTTTTCTAGTCATTCTTGGATTATCTATTTTTCCAATTCCTATGCTCCCATCTTTTTGAATAGTATAACAATAATTTTGTTTTCCTTTTTCATTTTCTTGAATCAATTCAATAAAGTTAAGATTTCTCCCATCAACAAGAGCAACTTTGGTGTCGCCTGAAAAACAAGGATTAGAAGCATTAATCTTCCCTGAAACTTTAGATGTATGATATTTATTTATTATAGTATCAATGCATTCCAGGATCTCCACAAATATGTGTTCCTTCAGCCATCTTGCGTAAAATATCTTTAGCCTTGAAAGTCTCACAAACTCCTCCACCCTTAACATACTTGGTCTGCCACTCGCCGTCATTCTTCACAGCTTCCATAAAAGCATCAGAAGCTCTAACAGACATATTACAATTCTGGAAAGCAACGGAAGCATAAGCCTCTCCATTCATTCCTCCACTATATCCCTGCTCAATCAATGCCCAAGCTTTCTTCTCTTCTTTCTGCTTAGATTCAATAAAATCAATTACATCAGGATGGTCAACATTCAAAATCTCCATCTTAGCTGCACGTCTAGTCTTTCCTCCAGATTTAATCGCTCCAGCATAAGTATCATAACCCTTCATAAAAGAAACGGGCCCGCTTGAACGTCCTCCTCCAGTTAACTTTTCCTTACTACTTCTTATAGGAGAACGATTTGTTCCTGTTCCGCTTCCCGCTTTAAACAAATTAGCCTCAGCAACCTGAACAGCCATTATAGAGTCCATAGTATCTTCAATGCTTTGAATAAAACAGGCAGAACATTGAGGCCTATCCATTCCTTTTTCAGAATGGACTACCTTGCCAAGATTAGAGTCCCATATAAACGCAGATACTCCTCCCGCATTTCGATCATACTCTTGAATTCCAACATTAAACCAAACAGGCGAATTAAAAACCGCTAACTGATGCAAACAAATAGAAGCTACCTCATCTCCTAAAGAATCTGCTTCTTCCTGATTAAAATATTTCTGTCTTATTGATTGGCGTGAAATAAATCTTGAAACACGCGAAATAAGTTTTTCAATAGAATTTTCTCTCTCATTCTTTGCTTGATCTCCCCAGAAATATTTACTCGCAACAACTTTCAACGCGAGTGTAGACCAAAAATCAGGTTTAGCAACGCCTTTCTGAGTAAAAACAACTTTACCCATATCATCTGTGACTGCAACATCTTCACTAACCCAATTTACCAAGTCTCCGTACATATTATATTTAAAAGGATTTTTTCCAGCCTTAGTAAAATATCTCTCGACTAAAGAAGCGGACTGAGAAAAATTAGAAGCATGTCTCAATTCAAATGGAACAACGTTAGAAGAAGATTCATCATTTCCGTTATTCTCAAATTTCATTATTTTTTAACACCTTTTTTACCGACGATAACAAATGCGAAAGCAACATTTGAAATTATCTATGTCTCACATAACAAATCCATATTTAAACATTTATGTAATTTAAAACAACACTAATTAATTTTTCAGTAGTAATCGAAAAAACTTAGAGTTTTAATTTTTTGGATGTGTTTTGTAGTTCGTTTTATTAGAATTTTTCAAAAAAATCTCCCAAACCTATTTAAACAAATCAAAACTAAACAAATCATGAATCCATTTTTAAGCGACTTGACCTCTTTAACAGAAATTCCCCCAGTTCTTCTAGCAATAGTACTTGCATGGTCTTTATTTTGGAAAGGCCTAGCCCTTTGGAAAGCAGCCCGCCGAGGAAGTATGGGCTGGTTCGTAGCTCTATTAATTATAAACACTCTAGGAATATTTGAAATTCTTTACATTTTCCTATTTTCAGAGATAAAATTAGATGATAAAAATAAAAATAGTAAAAAGAATAAAGTAAAAGTCTCAAAAGTTAAAACAAGACTTCCAAGAAAAGGTTTCTTGGAATAATAGTTAATAATATAAAGTGTCATAGCCAATACTATTAAAATGGATAAAGTGAAAGTTCCTTTAGGAGTAAAATTAATCTCATTGCTTTCAATAGTCTACTCTTTAGTTTATTTATTAGTTCTTTTTATATCTATTTCCTCTTTTAATGATAACTCTGCCAACACCTTGCTGAAGCTAACTGGTATAACAATAGTTTTCCTAATTATTCTTTTTTCAGCGCTTATTAGTATATTCTTTTGGAAAGGCAATTTACTAGCAAGAAAGGGAATGTTCTTAGTCTTAGGAATTGCCTTATTGTCGGGCCTAACTGTATTTATCAGATTTCCTTTCAGAACATTTATAGATAGTTTAAACTCATCATCA
>JAGVXB010000010.1 GCA_018303995.1 Candidatus Pacearchaeota archaeon | reverse complement strand
ACTTAACGCTCTTTTTAGAGCGGTTATCTAAATGATGAGACCGATACAAAACAATAAAAAGTTATTGCACGGCTCACTTGGCGAGTCGCCGATTAAACGTGCGGCTTCCTTGATGAGGGACTCTGCGGAGTTGCTACGAGAGATAATTGAAAGGAGGTTTATTTAAAAATATGAAATTTAATTTTAGAAAGATTACATCTGCTTTAGCTTCGACAGCAATGGTAGGATTAACAGTTGCAACAGCTGCTGCTGCTAATTTCCCTGCTCCATTCGTTCAGAATGATGCTGCTAATGTTGCTATAGTATATGGTAATTCTTTAGATTTAGTTGCAGTTACTGATATATCTACTGCTTTGAGCTCTGCTCTTGCAGGAAGTAGTGGTGGAAGTGGTGCCCCTACTAGTAGCGATGCTTTTGCATTGTTTACCAGGAATACACCTCTTCAACTTAACAACTCGTTGAACTCGGCTAAATCATCAGTTACAGAATCTGATTTGCCAACAGTTTTGGGAGATACAGAATTTTCTGGAAATGTTGATGCTGAAGTTCAGTTTCAAATTACTTTGGGAGCAAATCCTAGAGTGATTTTTGCAAAAGAGCCTACAACAGGTATTGACCCTAGCGTTGGACTGTTTTACAGTACGACTGCAGCTAATTACTTGTATAATGCTACAATTACTTTTGATAAAGCGGTGAACTTTACAGATTCAGATTCAGAAGGTGAAACTCTGGAACTATTTGGTGAAAAGTTTGTTGTCGCTTCGGCTACAGATACAGATTCTTTAGTATTGTTCAAATCAGCTCAGACCCTTTCATTGAGCGTTGGTGCTACAACATCAACACCAATTCAGACGGTCGTGGTTGGAGATGAAACATATACTGTGGAACTTGTTGCTGCAAGCGATACTTCTGCTACTATTAAAGTAACTGACTCATCTGGAGGATCTAGCCAAAAGGAAATAAATGAAGCAGCTTCAAAGAAGATTCAAGGTATTGAAGTCGCAGTTAACTCTGCAGACGAATCAACAGCTACTAACACTCTTCAAGCAGAAGTTCTTGTAGGTGCTGATAGATTGACTCTTGAAGATGGAACTGAAGTTAAAATAGGCACTGATAATACTGCAGTTGATGGAACAAATGTAGACTTTATTGGTACTCTATATCCTGGAAATTTGACTCAGTTCACTATACAGGTTTTTGCAGAAGGTGGAAGCCAAGATTTTATTGGCACCGGTGATGAACTCGTAGACCCTGTCTTCGGTTCATTCAGATTGGTGTTTGATGGATTGGCTGTTGACCTAGATGATGCAGATAATAGGGAAGAAATTACTATTAGCCCATCTGGAACAGATATGGGAGCCATATCTTTCACAGATTCTCGAGAGAATTCTGTTTCCAATTGGGAATGGTTAAATAACAAATCAGGTAGCTACCCACAATCAATCCTTGCGGATAATGATGGTTGGCGTTTGATAGTTAGGGAACTTGCTCAAATCAATGAATCTGGATATGCAATGGTTGGAAATGAGGATGAAGGAGTTTTAGTCCAATTATCCTCACTTTCTAATGGAACTACAGGTTACAGTAGTGATGAAGTTAAGTTTACTAATGTACTTGACTCAACTTCTACTTATACTGCAACTCTCACTGGAGAGGGTTCGGGAACTGTTAATATAGAAGGAAATACCTATACAGTTTCGTATGTAGACAATAGAGCATCTGATGGAGCTCAGAATGTTAGGTTAAATCACCCTGATTCTGCAACCGCAGGACAGCTTGTACTTTATCCTACATTAAAGACTTCAAAAGGTGCAAATATTGCATTTTATGAGCCTTTAGTTATTGATATGAGTAATGTAGATGGAGCTAGTACGACAGCTGCAGGATTTAAATTCCCTGACGGGGATGGATATACTGATGTTGCTGCCGTGAATTCATTTTCTGATAACTTTACCATTGGAGGTACTGTTTTAGGAAATGCTACAAATTCAATAGCTCTCACAGTAGGACAATTGACTTACAATGCTACTTGGGGTGCAGCTAATACTACAACTATATATTTGACTGATAGTGGTGTGAATATTTTGCGCCCTGCAATCATCTTATTTGAAGAAAAGGATGAAGCAGGCGTATATCAGGCAACAATTATAGAGACATCTGGAGCTGGAATTTCAGATAATGGAGTTAGCGTTAGCGAAGCTTCATTCACATGGAATACCGATCTTGATATGAAGGGTACAGCTTATGGAGCTGTTGGAATTCAAACAGAAACAGATGATAAGATTTATCAGAAACTTGATCAATGGGGAACATTGGTCACTACGGATGAATCTGACTCTGACCAATATAGTATGGTTGTAAGCTATCCTGATGAACAGGCTGTTGCTGACATGTACGTGGACTCGATGGTCGAGGGTGGATCAACAACTACTCTAGGAGACGTAAAGGTTACGGATGATGAGCTTGCAAGCTCTAATATGTCCACAAAGAACCTTATCGTTGTTGGAGGTAGCTGTGTAAATACAGCTGCATCAACTTTGCTAGGTGGTAGTGCTGGTTGTGGTGCCTCATGGACTGCAGCTACAAGCGCTGGAAGCGGTGAATGGGTAATCCAAACATTTGCTAACCCTTGGGCAAGTACCAAAATAGCTACTCTTGTAGCTGGTTGGGAACAAGGTGATACTGCTAATGCAGCAACATACTTGAAGACCCATGATGATGTAAGTACAGTTGTTGGATCTAAAGGAACTGGAACTACTGCTACGGCAGGAGTATTTACTCAGGCTTAAATCAGTTAATTTTTTTTTCTTTTTTTTTCTTTTTTTATCAAAGTGTGGATGCACTTTGATGACTTAAATGTCAAGGGCAGAAATTCTTGTTAAAAAACTAAGATTTTTAAATAGGTTTTTGCTTGAATTATTATGAAAAGAATATTAAGTCTTGAGGAATTAGCTGAGAAAGAGAAAAAAAGAAAACGCATCTCTGGAATTGTTATTATCGCATTGCTTGTTCTTAGTTCATTGGGATTTGCTTTGAGCAGTGTTGGAAATGGCGGAAATATCAATAATAGTGACTTAAAAGAAGGATTTAATTATAATGGTCAGAATTGGGTTTATACATCTGGAAGTCAAAAATATTATTTTATTAATCATCCTGATGAAATAAATACTTCTTTAGAGGGTATGACTATGAGCTTGGCTGATTTTGCAAGCAAACAAATTTATATTGATTCAGAACTCGCGGGAGGATTGCAGGAAGTATATAACAATCTTGGAGTTTATGCTGAAAAAATTAAAGAGGTGTGCTATGGCTCATGCGATAGAGATTTGCCTGAAAAAGAATGTTCTGCTGGCGCCGAACCGTTAATTATTATTCGAGAAAATGAGACTGAAAGTTTTGTTGAAAAAGATAATTGTTTATTTATAAATGGAAATATGAAGACTGTTGATGCTTTTCTTTATAAGGTCTTGGGAATCAATTAATTAAAAAAACAAGTTATAGAGAACTGTGTAGTTTACATTTATTTTGTGGTTCCCTATCTGTATAACTGCACTAAATTTTCATTTATCTCCTGCAGTTATCCATATCGACGTATAATTGGACAAGTCAACATTTAAAAAAGGAGAATATTACTTTATAATATGGTTAATAACGTTAATAATGTCAAAAAAGCCAAGCCTGCGCCAAAGGTGAGGAAAATAGAAAGAGAACTATTGGGGGTGCTTATTTTTCTTGCAGTACTTGTGGTTGTTTTTATGATAGCTTCTTCTTATTTTAAAAGTTTAAATTATTTTGAATATAATGGGCTAACATTTGCTAAAGAGAGGCTTGAAAATATTCCTCTTTTCCACCATAGTTATTATCTGAAGGCACCATCTGGGAGACTTATCCAATATAATTTGTATTTGAGAAATGACCCAAGATATAATAATGTTACTCTTGAAGGAAATTCGAACCTTCTTGCTCCAGGAACTGTTGCTTACCTTTCAGTTAATAGCGATGGATTGCAAGAATGTAAATATGGATCACTGGCTGTTGCTACTATTTCAAGCTTTATGAGCGATAATCAAATGAATGTGATAGCTGGAAATTTAGACTTTTGGGATGCTGGGGCTAAAAGAGATAAATGGATTACTTGTAAAAATCAACCGGGAAATATAGTGGTGGAGTTGTTAAAAGGAAATGAAACTAAAGTGACTATTGAAAATAAATGTTATAAAATAGAAGTTGCTGATTGTCAAATTCTTGAATCTGTAGAAAAACTTATAGTTCAATCAATTGTTGATGCTCGCAAGGTTCCAATTAAAGTTAATAAAAAATAACTCTTTACTTTTTTTTCTTTTTGTAAATATATATTGCTAAGATTATTACTAAAATGATTATTGTCCAGAGCGTTATTGAGCTCAACATTGAATCCACTTTATCTTTGTTATTTCCGTATAGTATTCCTACATAAATTAGTATCGCTGACCATATTCCTGAACCTAGTGTTGTGTATAAAGTGAATTTACCTAATGGCATTTTTGCGAAACCTGCTGGAATAGAGATTAATTGTCTTATTGCCGGAATTAATCTTCCTGTGAACGTAGTTATGCTTCCGTGGATTTTGAAATAATTGTCTGCTTTGTTTAGGGTTTCATTTTTTAAGAATAAGAATTTACCATATTTTGAGACTAATTTATTTATTATACGACGGCCGAAATGCAGTCCTAAGAAATAATTAATATAAGCTCCTGCTAGACTGCCTATAATTGATGCTAAGAGCACTAAAGTGAAAGACATTTCTCCTCTTGAAATTAAGACTCCTGCTGGAGGCAGGACAACTTCACTAGGAAATGGAATGAAAGAACTTTCTATGAGCATTCCTAAAACTATTCCTAAATATCCTAAATCTCCGATTATAGAAATAATTGATTCAATTAGACTTGATATAAAACTCATTTTTTACCTCTAATTTGATTTAATATCATTTTGAAATCTGTATATATTGGAATATTCTTTATATTAAATAACATTACATTGGTAAACCATAGTAGGATTATTAAGATTGTGCTTCCGAAATACCAGAAAGCTATGTGGGCTATATTAAACAACTCAAGTCCTTTGTTTGCATATAATAATGCAAATCCGAATATTCTTAAAATGTTCAAAAATAAAAATGAACTCATGAGAAATAATATGCTTTTAATTCGTTGCTTTTTACTCATTGGCGTGCTTAGATTTAAAATTAATAATAGGTAGTATGCAGAGCCTGCAATGCATGCAGGGATTATGCTTGCGAAGTATCCTTTAAAGAAAATTGTTGTGTTCATACAGGCTATACTTTTTAAAAATGGGAGGAAATTAATGGCTATATCGCAAGCCTGGGTTGGATTGCCTATTAGAATAACGACGTCGTAAAACCTGGAGATTAAACCAAAAACAGAGTAAATTGTTAATGGTGTGAAAATTAAATAAAAAATAAATAAGTTGCCTAGACCTAAAATTAAAAGCAATAAATACCTCAACACTAAAGAAAATATTGTATTTTTCATCAATTGTTTAATGTAAGGAGGTTAAAAAAGGCTTATCTTTTTGACATTCTTATTGCAATTACTATAATCAAAATTATTATGATTAAGTTGACAAGACCTATAATCCAAATTAATGAATTATCTGAATTAAATAATCTTGAGCCACTGCTTAATTCAACTTCAACTTCTTGTATCTGGACTTTGCCCTGTGATGCAACTTGTATGTCAAATGTCTGGGCTCCAACTGAATCTTTATTTACCAATAGTTTGAATGTTACTTCTTTGCTTTCTCCTGCGTCAACTGATAAGGATGTATCTGAAATATCTGTCAATTCTGCCCAGTCTGAATAACCGTTTGCGCTTAATGTGTAGTCTGCGTCTTTATCTCCGGTGTTTTTTATCGTTGCAGTTACAATTAATTCTTTTCCTGCTTGTGCTTTTGAATCAAGCTTTGCGCTTATTTCTAAGTTTGTAAGAGCACCTGCGTTAGGATTTCCTAAGTTTTGAGAACAGCCTAGAACTTCAAGATCATAATTGAAAGGTTCGTCTGATTCTTGGTCATAATTTCCATTGCTATAATCATATTCGGTTATGAATTCAAGGTTGTAGTTTCCATTTGTTGCTGTTGCTGGAATGTCTATTGTGAAGTCTAAAGTTTCATCATCTCCTTGATTTAATTTTTTAGTTATTTCTAAAACTTCTTGGATTTTCAAATCTTTGTTTTTTATTGTAACCTTTACTCTTTTCTCATCATTTTTACCAACATTGAATACTTTAAATTGTCCACTAACAGTCTGGCCACATGTAAGCTGAGATTCTAGTTCGATTTCGTCAACTACTACATATAAACCATTTTCAGATGTTTGGTCAACATTTATTGATTGATAAAATGAATTATCTAGTTCATCTGCAGTGTCTTTGCAATCTTTTGTTTGTCCTCTGTCTTCATCATATGCTTTTACTGCAAGTTTATAGTCTCCTATATCAAAGTCTGCTGGAACTTTAAATTCCCATCTAATTGTTTCTTCTGACTCTTCATCAATGGTGACTTTAACTTCTTCTTCATCATCTGCTGAATCTCCTAAGAATATTAATTTATTTGTCACATCTCTGCCGGTGCTATCAAATAAACCTAAAACTGCAACTACGTCTACGTTGTCGTCTTCATTATTGTTCTCGATATCTACTTCAACTTCTATTTTGTCTAGAAGTTCCCAATCGTTCTTTTCTCCATTGCCATTGTTATCCCAGTTGATATCAGTAATTGTTAAATTGCTGTTAATAGTTTCGCCAGCTGAACAGAATGTTTTTTTAACTTGGAAGCTCGTGGTTGCTATTTGAGAATTAGTTCCAGTTCCAGTAGATGCTTGAACATTAACTGTGTTTAATCCAAACTTTAGGTTTATTAAATTGTTTAATATTGCAGTGATTGTGGTTGATGCGTTTGCGTTTAATGAAAATGGTGCTGATGGATTGAATGTTACTCCAAATAATGTAGTTCCTGTTTCAGACATCGTTACTTGGCCAAAGTTTGTGTTTCCAGTATTACTTATTGTTAATGTTGCGTTTTGGTTTGTTCTGAATGGTCCTGTTGATGCGGACATTGTTAGGTTTGAGGATGGTTGAGTTATAGTTACGGATGGAAGTTGGAATATGGTTGAATAAGAGGTAGTAGTGCCTCCAGTAATGTTCGTAGAATTTATTGTTATGTTGGTTCCTAGTGTGCCTATAAATGAATTTGGTATGTTAAATGTAGTCGTAATTGTTGTTAGATTATTTAGACTTGAATTAAGGGTTATTTGTAAAGTAATTGGGTTCCAGTTTCCTGTTGAAGTTGTTGAAGAACCAGAATAAGAATTTAGAACTATGCTACTTATTGAGTGTTGTTCTGGAGCACCACAAGTAAACGTTATATTAAAAGAAGCTTGAAGTGTGCCTTGATTGTTAACTGCTGTTAAAGGCATGCTTTGGGAAACTACTCCTAAACAAGTATCTGGAGCAGCGCTAGCCAATCCCAGAGATAAAACTGCAAGTGTGACAAATGCAAATAACGAGATTAACTTTGTGAAATTCATTTTGTGTTGTAACTCCCCAATTAATAGCCTATTTAAATATTTCGGTGTTAAGCGAACTTAGATGTTTTTGAGATAATTAAAGTAATAAGATATCAATAATTGAAATTTTATGTCTTTGAATGAATATTAAATTTGAAGGATTTGGAGAAAAAGATAAGGGAAATACAGTGAAATAAAGAATCCCAACCACAGCAAGCTGTGAGGTATTCTTTAAGCCTTCAAATGGGAACTATCGTAGCAAGCTACGTGGTATAAGACCCATTTGAAGCAATTAAAGATAGGAGTAAGACAATTAATAAAAATAGGGTTTGGGCTTGTGATTGGAATGACTATTGCAATGATATTAATCTATCTTGTGGCTATTATTTTAGGAGTTTCTATTCTCAGCAGTATTATGCCAAGGCTAGGATAAATCATATTAAACATTACTTAATAGCCATTTTGCAAACATTTATATTATTCTATGCACTCTGATTTAACATGGCTATAAGGTCTAGAGAAAATAGAGTCAGCGCATGGGCGTTCCTTATTGGAGTTGTTCTTGCTCTAGTTGGAGGCATGTTGAGCGCGTTATTCGGAGAGTTAAATCCTTTTTTGCTCGGTTTGCTATTAGTATTAGGGCTTGTGATTGGTTTTATTGGTGTGTCTCCTAATGATATAAATAAGTTTATGACTTCGTCTGTTTCTTTAGTCATTGTTAGTTTTGCAGGTTCTGCGGGTGTAAGGAATATTGAGTTTCTGAACTGGGAGATTGGAAATATAGTCTCTTCTACTCTTGGGGCTTTGTTAGTCTTGCTTGTTCCTGCAACCATTGTTGTAGCTATTAGAAGTTTGTTTTCGATATCTCAGGGTTAATTAAGATTTATTAGTAAAGTAGAATATATGTTTAACTAAGCTAGCATATCGTCTTTTGGAACATTCTGAGCGCCTGCTTGACCCGATGGTCCGCGGTATATTTCTGCGAATTCTGGAGATGCTATGATTGCGTTGTCTCCGAAACCTGCGATTGAGCCTTCCATTGCGTCAACTGTCTTTTTGATTTTTGTTAATGCTCTCTTAAGTTCTATGATATCTTTGCTCTTCAATTGCTTGATGTCTATAAAAGCAATTGTGTAACCTTCGCGCAAGGAAGCTAATATGTCATTTATATCATCGTACTTTTTCAAAGTAAATTGACGAATCTTTATCTTTTCCTTTCTAGCTTTAGTTTGATTAAGATCAAGTTGTTAAACAGTTCAGTATATAAACATTATCGTCTTTTAAAATATCTAAAGAACTATTTGGATGTCGACGGAGATTTATTCTCGAGAAGTTTTTTAATTTCTTGTTGTAACTCTCGAGCCTTGGATTCTATTAGTCTTTCCTGCTTAGATATTGAATCGTTACGAAGTTCGGATAGTTTCTTTTTTTCTTCTAATTCTTCTAAAGTCTTTTTTTTATCAACGACGACCATTATCGAACCAACCATTTTATATATTGCATCTGTTGTTTTTTTTACTTCTTCTAAAGCGTTGACTGTCTCATTCAAGTCTGCTTGAAGGTTTTGTTTTTGAATTAGAATGTTTTGAAGGTTTTGCTCTAAAATCTGCAAATCTTGTATTTTTTGTCTTGCAACTGCATCCATATTAAACTGCCTTTATTTTTACTACGTGTGTTCTTGGCTTGAAGAATATTTTTGAATTACAGTGAGGGCAATTGAATACCTTGTCAAGAACTTTGTTAGTTGTTTGTTTACTGCATCTGAAACATTTGTATTGAGCCATGAGTTTAGTTATTGTTTGTATTTTTAAACGTTCTTATTTATTTAATGTGTAGGCATGTCCTGCAAATTGCACTCCGCATTTTTCGCAATGCCATATTCCGGCAGCTAAACGTTTTACGCCCGGCTTCTTGCAGTGAGGACATGATTGTTTTACTCTTTGTAATATTTCCACAGCATTAAGTCTGTTTCTTAAATATGTTCCATATCCTGCGCCGAATCGACCTGCTGCTTTTACCTTTTTTGTTCTTACCATAATTGATATGTTGAAAATGTGTTTTTAAATATTCCTATGAAGACTTTTTAGAGGCATTAGAATTTTTTAGGAGCAAACCTTGCTAATTCTGCTTCGGCATATGCTTTCATTCTTTGAAGTTCGTTATATAAAACAATGTTAGATGGAAAGGCTTTGCATCTTGTGAGCTTTTCGACTTTTCTTACTATGTCGCCTGCCTTTGTTGAAAATATATCAAGTGCTTTATCTCTTTCTGAACCTTGTGCTTTTCTATCGCCGTATAATACTACAATTGATGTGTAGGCCCCTACTCCTAAGTCTAACAGAGGAACTATTACTCTTTCAATAGCTTCGTGATTTCTGATTACTTCAATTAAATCTGCATCTATTTCTTCTTGAGAATATGGATATGATAAGGCCATTTCTTCTAAAGACTCTACTTCATTAGAATTGCCATCTAATGTTTCTGAACTTTGAGGATTTCCGTTTGGAATATTATCTGAAACTGGTAGAACTTTTGATTTTTGAAGTTTTCTAATCTTGTGAAGCCTATCATAGATACAAGCGTATACTCTCTCCACATTTGTTACACCCATTATTCTACCACTTATTTTATATGGAATTCCTTGATTGTCGCAAGCAATAAAATAATTTCTCTGTGCCGGAGTAAATCTCCTATCTGATATTGGAAGATTACTTGATAAGCCCATTCGTTCTCTGAGTTCATTTGCTTTTTTTCTAAATCCTTCAAGTTGTTCGTCAGTGTAATTCATAAACAATAAATGAAATAATCATTTAAAAGTATTCTCGTGAAATCTGATTTTTTAATCAAATAAATGGGGCTGCGCGGATTCGAACCGCGGTTTCGAAGTCCCAAACCTCGGATAATTACCAAGCTATAAGACAGCCCCACAAATATTGTTATAAATAAGCGTATATAAATTTGTTTATGTCAAAGTGTGTCTTGATAGAACCCTTTGAACATCCAAAAAACAAGTGCTAACATTGTTTTTTTGATTACTAAAATAAAAATAAAAGATTATTTCTTTTTGTCTTCTTTCTTTGCTTCTGCCTTTGCTGCAGGTGCTTTTCCAGCCGGAGTCTTTGTTGCTTCTGCTGCAGGTGCTGTTGCTGTTCCCGCAGTTGCTGTTGCTGGAGCTCCAGGAGCTGCTGCAGTTGTTCCTGCGGCTGCTGCTTTCTCTGCTTCTGCTGCTGCGAGTGCTTCTGCTTCTGCCTTTGCGCGAGATTCTTGCTGAGCCTTTACTTTTGCAAAATATTCTGCTAATTCAGTTTTCTTTAATGCGCTGACTTCAGTCTTTTCCTGTTTAATCTCGTTGTCAAATTTTCCAGAATTAACTTCTGCAATTACTTCAATAGGACTTTTGTTTTCAACCAAAATGCCTAGAGAAACGCAAGAACCTAGGACAAGCTTAACTGCATTTTTTAAATCGCGAGCAAGCATATTAGGCAATTTTGTTTTAGCTATTCCTATAATATTTTCAATTCCGGCGTTTGCTATTTTTATTTTACCTGCTTCACCAGAACCTTTTTCTAAACCAAGTTCTTTTTTTAATAATTCTGCAACTGGAGGAGAAGAAACGCGAATTTCATATTTCTTTGTTTTTTCATTAACATCTAACTCTACCGGAACTTTAACTCCTTTGAAACCTATTGTTGCTTTATTAATATCTTCTATTACTTTTCCGATGTTTATTCCTTTTGGACCTAGTTGCTGAGCTATTGTTGGGCCAGGTTTCATTGCCCCACCGTCTACTATTAGTTTAATAATTGCCATTTTCCGTTTCCTTTTCTTCTGGTTGCTCAGATTCACGCCTTATAACCTTTACGTTATCCATTTTTACTGTAACTGGGATTGGAACTGCAGCGCCTAATAGGGAAACTACTATTTCTCCTTTCTTCTTGTCTATGCGCATTACTTTACCTTTTTCATTTTTGAAGTGGTCTGCAATCATTTCTACGATGTCTCCTATTTCTATGTGGAAGTCTTCTACTACTGGTTGAATCATATTTTTTATTTCATCGTAAGTGACTGTTTTTCCGATTATTCCTTTTACATAAGGTAAGTTAAATGCAGCTTCTTCTATCGTATCTCTGTCAGCTGCTTCTATAATTAAATATCCCTTCAATCCGTGAGGTCTTGTGACTGCGAAGACTTGTAAATTTTTAGAAATAGTTCTATCGTGGATTAACTCCATTGCTTTTTCTTCCTTGTTCGATGTTACTTTTAGTATGAAAATCATTTTATGAGCCCCAGCTACTTACTTACATAAGAGAAGAAGCAATCGTTGAAACTTTTTAGGGTATATAAATGTTTTCACGAAATAGATTTATGGATTTCTAGGTAATAAATTTAATTTCATTTTAGTTGCTACATATTTAGCAAGAGCCTCTCCTTCTTTAGAATAGGAGTCGTAAAATAGGGTTGGTTTCTCCCTTAAATTATGAGTCA
>JAGVXB010000007.1 GCA_018303995.1 Candidatus Pacearchaeota archaeon | reverse complement strand
GCAAAAGAAGTTTTTGCAACAACCGGAATAAGAATGCAACTAACAAACAAAGAAAATATATTGTCAGGAATGCCTTTTCAAATAATAAACAACAACGCCAAAGACATCCAAGAGAAATTTGCAAAAGAATTTAAAGATACATTAAAAATAGACAATGAAGGAATAATAATAAAAGCAGATTCTCTAGGAAGTTTAGAAGCGCTCCTAACATTATTAAAACAAGCAAACATCCCTGTAGTAAAAGCAGGAATAGGTCAAATTAGTAAAGGAGATATAGGCGCAGCAAAAGCAAATCTAGAACTAAATCAATTAAACGCAGTAATTCTAGGATTCAATGTAGAAATAGAATCAGATCTAAAACCTGAAGATGTAAAAATAATAACAAATAAAGTAGTCTATAGGCTAATAGAAGACATTCAAGCCTGGAGAACTGAAAGACAAGCGCAAATAGAGAAAGATAGAATGATGGAACTCTCTCAAATATGTAAGCTAGAAATTTTACATAAATTCCAATTCAGAAACTCAAACCCAGCTATTTTCGGAATCAGAGTTTTAGCGGGAAATCTAAAAAGAGGAATCCAGCTAATAGATGAAACAGACGAACAAATAGCGAGAGTCAAGGCAATAGAAGAAGAAAAAAACTCTGTAGAAGAAGTATCTGAAGGCAAAGAAGTAGCAATATCTTTACCAGGAACAAACTTTGAACGTCAATTAGCAGACAAAAAATACCTTTACAACCAAATAAGCGAAAGCCAGTTCAAACACTTCAAAAAGAATAAAGACCTTTTATCAGAAAGCGAAATAAAAGCAATTTCAGAAATCGCAGAAATCAAACGCAAGAAAAAGTCAGAGTGGGGAAAGTAATTGCTTATAGAAATCCAATAGGATTATGGGGATTAGAATTCTAAGAAAACAGGTTTAGAAAGGCTTAAATAATTCGAATATGTAATAATAATAAGGCATCAGGGAATGCCTTAAGCCTTACGGCATCCCGCAAGCGTGTTCCCGGCTATTACTTAGGTAATTCCGGAACCTATTCATATGATTAAAAGAGTTTCAGTCTATATCGATGGAGCTAATTTTGTATATGGGCTAAAATCTCTACATTCTAAATATTCAGATTATCATTTTGACTTTGAAAAATATATTAAGAAATTAATCGGTAAAGGGGAGTTAGTAAGCATATATTATTATAATGCGTCTCTTAAACAAGACATTAACCCTAGAAGATTTAAAGAACAGCAAAAACTATTTGCAAGATTAAGAAAAATATCTAAGTGTCACGTAATCTTGTGTAAAAGACAAAAAAGATTCACTGATGAAGATGAAGAATATTATACAATAAAAGGAGATGATATCTACTTAGCACTAGATATGTTAAATCATGCATGGGAGAATAAATATGATAAGGCAATACTATTTTCAGGAGATGGTGATTTTACCCAATTAGTCAAATATGTAAAGGAAAAGAAAAGAGAAATAGAGATAGTCTCATTCTATGAACTAGTATCAAAAAGTCTAATCAATGAAGTAGATAAATACACCTTAATTGATAAAAAAATAGCAAATAAATTCTTTTATAGAACCAAAGAGCAAATCTTTCAAAAGTCTAACAAAACCAATAATATATAAAAAAGCAAAAAAGATAACATAAAAATGGTCTACGACAATAAAACATTCAAGTCAAAAATTAATCTAAGAAAACTTGAAAGAGATGTAGCTAAAGGCTTAGAGCATATGTTCAAAGAGTTTTCTGAAGATGAATTAATCAAAGCAGCAAGATTTGGAATAGTTCTAACCACTGCCACAGTAGATGGAAGAGATCCAGTTTATGAAGCTTTTAAAAAATGCGCAATTCAGGTAACCTTAGATGCTATTGGAAAAGAATATGACTCTTACAGAAAATCCAAATAAAACCCATCAACCTAAAGCTTTTAAAACCCTTAAATATATCGTGAGTTATGGTATTCAAATTAAACATCTCAGATAAAGGAAAAGCATGGAAAATCGAGTCTAGCAGCGAATCTCTTTTAGGTAAAAAGATAGGAGAAGAAATATCTGGAGAAGACGCTTCTGAAAATCTAGCAGGTTACACATTAAAAATAACAGGCGGTTCAGACGGCTCAGGATTCCCTCATAAGCCAGACGTTCAAGGCTCAGAAATAAAAAGAATAATTTTAACAAAGGGCTGGGGAATGCACAAGAAACCTAGAAGAGGCGGAAAGAAAAAGATACAAACACCTAACGGCTTAAGACTAAGAAAGACAGTAAGGGGAAATCAAATATCTGAAAAGAGCATACAGATAAACATGACAGTCATAAAGCACGGAAACAAACCCCTAGTAGAATTATTCCCAGAACAAAACAAGCCAAAGGAAAAGAAAGAAGTTCCAGCACAATAAATAGAAAATTTTATAAGCAAAGACTTCTATAAGAAAATATGAAAAATAAACATAAGTTGGTCAAAAAGAAGCCTACTAAGGAAGAATTGAAAGAATTAAGAGAAATATTCATAAGCATAAGAAATGATCCTGTAGCTATGACTCAAGTTAGAAAATTAATTTCGCAAACAGCTTAAAAGTATTTTCTCTTAAGGTCATTATACCTGTAAAACGTTGGAGTCCTTCTGTTAATCTTTAAATTTATATAGCGATATGATTTTATGGCAAGAGGATTTAAAAGTGTTCTTTCATCCCCGCTAACAACTAAATCGCAATTAAGAAGAGCCGCACATGCAACAATCTTAAAGTCATTTATTATTTTTTTCTGTCCTTGTATACCTCCAATTTCTTTATAGTATTCAAAATATTTATGAGCTAAATCTTTAATCTGCTTACTTTCCTCAATAGATCTATTAGAAACCAACCTATCATATATAGTCAAAGTAGCAGGAGCACCCCTTAATTCATTTCTTATTAATTTAAAGTTATGAATAATCAAATTTGAGTCATTCTTTATTTTTTCAGCTAACTCAATTCCTAAGTCCTTATCAGCTATAAAAAACCCGTAAATATTTGTATCTAAGATAGCAGTTATCATCTAAACCTATAGAAAACCCTACTTAAAAAAGATTAACATTCAAAACCCAACGTTTTAAAAACCTATAATTATCTAAACATTCATGCAAGAACTAGAAACCTTAAATGTAATAATCGCAGGCCACATTGACCACGGTAAGACCACTCTTCTATTCAAATTAAGCAGAAAATGGACAGACACTCACTCCGAGGAACTTAAAAGAGGAATAACAATCAAGTTAGGATACTCAGACATAATAATATCAAAAAATGGAGACTATAATATAGACAATCACGGAGATAAGAAAAAATACATAACTTTCATAGACGCCCCAGGACACGAAATGCTCATGGCAACAATGCTTTCAGGAGCGGCAATAGTAGACGCAGCAATCTTAGTAGTAGCGGCAAACGAAGGAATAAAGCCACAGACAAGAGAACACTTAATGGCGTTACAGGCTAAAGATGTAAGAAATATAATCATAGTACAGAATAAAATAGACTTAGTTAGCAAAGAAAAGGCAATAGAAAATTATAATTTGATAAGAAAAGAATTCAAAGGAACAATTGCAGAAAACTCGCCAATAATTCCAGTTTCCTCGCAGCAGGAAATAAACATAGAAAGAATTTATGAGGCCATATGCGAAATCAAAGCGCCAGAAAGAAACCCAAATGATTCTCCACTATTTTTAGTAGCAAGATCGTTCGATATTAACAAACCAGGAACAAAACCTTCAAATTTACATGGAGCAGTTTTAGGCGGGACTCTAAAAAAAGGAACTCTAAAGGTAGGAGACATAATAGAAATCAAGCCAGGAATAATGACTAAAGAAGCAAATCAATTAAAATATAAAACAATCAAAACAAAAATAGCATCATTATTCAAAGGCTCAGGCAAAGTAAATGAAATTACTCCTGGAGGAAACTCTTCAATTGAAACAGAATTAGACATGGCCTTAGGAAAAACAGACACTCTTTCAGGATGCGTAGTCTCACTAAATGGAAAGTTACCTGAAATAACTACAAAAATAACAATAAAATATAATTTATTCAAAGAATTTTTAGGAGGAATACAAATACCTCCATTAAAGCCAAGCGAGTCAATAATGCTCTCAATAAACACTTCAGTAACCGTAGGTATAATATCAAAATTATCAAAAGAAGAAGCAGAAATAAATCTCAAAATACCCGTAGTTCCTTTCAAAGGCAATAAGATAGGCCTAGCTAGAAATGTAAATAATCACTGGCGTCTCATAGGTCACGGGGAAATTAAATAAACATCAAAAAAACAATGTGACACGGCCTGTAAAGGCTGTAGTTTGTGGAAACACTTTGACATATTCTTGTCTAGATTCATTTCTCTGACATCTCATTAGCGAATTTTTCAAATCCTTCAACTTGCTTCTTCTTAGCAAAATTTATTTTATTAAATTTCTCAAGCATTGTTTTTTGAACATCTTCACTTAATGCTTCATCAGCCATTGGATAAAGTATATTGTCTTCTTTGTATATATGTTCCCTTATTAATTGGATATAGTTCCTTGCTCCTTCAATTAATTTATTCTTCTCTCTTTCATCCATACCTAATTCCATCATCTTGACACTTTTCCTTCCTTCATCATGTTCAAATAGCATCTGTTCTACCGGATTACAATGTATACATCCTTCCTCTGCACATTTATTAAATTCTTTGAATAAAATATCCTCTTCTTTTGCGTGATGAAATTTGTCTACATAATTTCTAATGAAATCGATAACTTTTTTGAAGAAAATTGTATCAATATCTTTATTCTTTAATTGTTCTATTTCCAACTCTAAAGCATCAATTACCTTTAATATATTCTCATGTTCTCTTGATAATATCTTTAAAGTTTTTGAATTTAATTTCATTCTTTCGCCCTCATTTCTTTTTACAAATCCTACAATACCTCTTAACATGTTTTTCAACAAGATTTAATAGTGGAATTATGGTCTCTGTATTCAATGAATAGACTCTTTCCCTATCCTTCTTCTTAACTTTAACAAAACCACATTCTAATAATGATTTCAGTGCATGTGAAACCTTACTCCTTTCTTGTTTAAGTTGTTTTGATAATCTATTTACACTGAATGGCTTCTCTTTTAGTTTTATTATGATATCCACCTTTAGTTTAGTCCCCAATGTTTCAAAAAATAAATGACATTTGTCTTTCATATGTGAATTATAATTCACCCATATTTATAAATCCTATGGTTTATTATTTAAGATGGAAAATTTTTACTAGAAGACAGAAATCTCCCACTTTTCTTTTTTCAGAAAAAAGAAGCGAAAAAAGCGCGTGTCTCTCTAATACGATGCTCGCCCAAAAAAACATATTTCAGAATTAATAAAGACAGTATTCTCAAAAACTCCGATTTTTTGCCTTTTGCATCATTGCACTAAATTTTATTTTTAAAGACACAAACAATTCAAGCAATTGTAAACATATCCAATACTACAAATCCTAATAACAACTTAAATATACTCCAATTATATTCGAAATACATGGAACCATACATCCTAAAGACAAATGGCCCTTGCGTTATACTCGCAGGCGCAGGAACTGGCAAAACACACAGCATCATACAAAAACTAAGATTTCTAATTTCAAATAAAATATATCCAGCAGAAAGAATAGTATGCCTTACTTTCTCAAACGAAGCAGTAAACACATTAAGACAAAGAATGTTACCTTATCTAAAAGATAAAGAACCAATAATAAGAACATTTCATTCATTTTGTGCAGACATACTGAGAAAACACGGAGAAAAAATAGGAATAAAACAAAACTTCAAAATAATCTTACCAGATGACGGAAAAATTCTATTGCATAAATATTTTAAAATACATCCGATGTTATGCAATAAATATGTAGAAGAAATAAGCCTATCAAAAGACTTAGGAAAAACATTAGAAGAGAACAACCACATAGACACAAGCTCGGATGAAATAGAAACATTATCAAAAAAATTAGAAGAATTAAAATTCAAAGTAAATACAGCACATATAAAAAAAATACCTAAAACAGAACTAGACAAATTAAAAATAGAACGAGATAATGCAGAAGAAAAACTAAAAAAAAGCAAATTCATTCAAGCCTGGAAATCATACGAAAAAATAAAATCGACAAGAAACGGCCTAGATTACGCAGATTTACACCATAAGGCATTAGAACTATTAACAAAAGCACCAGAAGTAACAGAAGAATTCGATTACATAATAGTAGACGAATTCCAAGACACTAATAAATTACAATGCCTAATTCTAGAAAAACTAGTAATAAATAAGAATATTACTATAGTCGGAGACCTAAATCAATCAATATACCGATTCAGGGGCGCGTACGATGAAAACTTCAATTATTTCAAAAAAGTTATGAACGTAAAAGACAGCGATATATATAACTTAGACAAATCCTATCGTTCTACAAATAAAATATTGGAAATAGCTCATGAGTTAATAAAAAACAATTATAAACATAAAGAGGAATGTTTCAAAGTAAAAAATGCTTACAACGAAAATGGAGAAAACATAAAGGCATACGAACTAAAAAACAATAAAGAAGAAATAAGAAAGATAGTTGAAATAATAAGAGATGAGTTAAAGCAAGGCACTCAATTAAAAGAAATATGCATAATATTCAGAACTCACCAGCAGTCATCAATGTTAAAAAAACAATTAGAATATGAAGATATACCTTACACAAGCATAAATCGCGATTCATTATTAAAAAATCAAGTCATAAAAACAGTAAGAGCCTATCTAACAATCCTAGATAAATTAATTACTAAATCCAAGGGCGGAGATAGTGCATGGTGGGATTTAATACATAACACATTAAAAAACAAAAACGACGAATTAATATTTGCACAAAAAATAAAGAGCCTTAAAGAAGAAGAATGCTTAAGTAAGAATTTAATAGAAGAGAAAATACAAGGATTATCAGAACAAGGAGAGATACAAATACAAACAATAATAAAAAACATCAATGTCTTATTAGAAAACAAAGAATCTCCGATAGATGAAATAACTAAAAAAATATTTACATTTCTGAGTGTTGAAGACAACGAAGAATCAAAGAAAAATGAATTACCAACATTAGAAAAATTTCACGCATTTGTAAAGGAGTTTATAGAAACAGATTCTAAGGAATTAAGCAATTTAATTCACCATTTAAACACAATAGACGCTTTAGACATTTCAATAGAATCTCCAATCCTGATAAAGGATGGAATTAGAATAATGACAAATCACGCAACAAAAGGCCTAGAGTATGAAGTAGTCATAATGTCAAGCCTAGTTCAAAAAAAGTTCCCAATAGAAAGAATAGACAAACAAGACGAAAAAGAAAACCCTGAAGAAAGCCTAAATAAACAAATAATGGAAGAAAGACGTCTATGCTATGTCGGTTTTACTAGAACAAAGAAAAGACTATACTTAACATATGCAAAGGAGTATAGCAAAAGAGCATTCCAAGAAAGTCAATTCTTAAAAGAAATAAACTATCAAAACAATCCAGTAATAGATTTCATAAAAGACAGCTCAGATTTATATCAAGAGCCAAAAGAGAAAGCACCATTAGAGATTTCACAAAACCAGCAAACAAATAAACAAATAATAAAATTCTCCCCATCCTCTCTTCAGTTATTTGATGAATGTCAGAAAAGATATGAAATGAAATACATTTATCATATGCCAGACCCAATACCTCAATCTTGGGAAGCCATGACTATAGGAAACTTCATCCACAGGGTTTTAGAACAAGGAGTAAAGAGCCTATGTAAAACGCTTAAAGATTTTGAAGACTGCGCTAAAATTGTTCAGATGGAGGGATATGAAGAAGTAAACTTAAACGAAGCAACAAATTTAATAAAGGTCTTCTTTGAAAGAAACAATAAAAAATACAATGAAAACTCTAAAACAGAACAAGGCCTACAAGTAGTCATAGACGGATTAATCTTCAACGGATTTGCAGACAGAATAGACATTTCAGACAGCGGAGAGCTAACAATAATAGATTACAAAACTGGCAAGTCGGACATAAAACCAAAATACAGAAACTGGCAATTAGGAATCTATGCTCTAGCCTCAAAGCAATTCGGTAAACCTAAAACTCTTATATTAGAAATGCTTCAAAAAGAATATCCTTTAGAATTTAATATAGATGAAAAAGGCATTGCAAAAGAAATCCACAGCCCAAGAACCCAATTCAGCTTAGAAGAAGTAAAACAAGAAATAGTAGAAACGGCAAAAAACATAATGCAAGCCCGAACTACGGGCTTTAAAGCCTGTCAAGCAGAAAAGAACTGTCAGTTTTGTGAAGAATGGGCAAACAAAAAGTAAGATGCTTATATTTAAATAACCTATAAAAATCAAAGTTCATGAGTATTGACCAAATTTATATTTTTACAAGTAGAAGAAGTATTGAAGAATTAAGAAAAGAAGAGATGACTGTCAATTATGTCACTCAAAAACCATATGGAACCCCCGTTCAAATTGAAGGAAGAGGAGATACATTAGTTGAAGCATATGAATCTGCAGTATCTCAATGTGAAAGATTAGAAAGAAATTTAAGAAGTAATAGAAAACTAGACAATATTTCATTAGGATTATGTGACCTTAGGGTATTTAGAAAGGGTAAAGTTTGCAGAGCAATTGGAAAAGTCATCGGAATAACCTCTAATTATCCTATTTAACCCCATCCGGAACTCTATAATCTACCCAATCTACATTTCCATTTTCAATAGCACTCTTAACAGACTTCTCAGTTCCACTCAACTTACTCTTACCGCTCTTAACTTCAACAAACGAAACGCCAGTAACATTCTTCTCATCAAGTCCATGAAATACAATAAAATCAACAGGCTTCCCAATGAATTTACATTCAGAAGGATTGAAAGGAAAATTAGGTAAATA
>JAGVXB010000006.1 GCA_018303995.1 Candidatus Pacearchaeota archaeon | reverse complement strand
TTGAATGAGTTTTCTACAGATATCAGGGCGTTTATTCAGTCCATTATTAAGACTCTTGATAAGTGCAATGGCAAGATAATTACTTCCTGTTATTCTAAAGATAGAGGATTTGTTGTAGAAGCAGATATTCATACGTTGTTTGGAAATTATGTGTCTCAAGTTGTTCCTTTGGGACTTGGGGAATGATTATATACAATGTAAAGGTTTATATACCATAAATGGCACAGTTGTATATAAAATGGCACAGATAAACCAAAAATGGGACAAGGTATTAGAACTTTTCTTTGAATATCCCAATAAAAGTTTTAGTGTGAGAGAAATATCGAAAAAAGCAAGGATTCCAAGTTCTAGCGTACATAGATATTTGCAGATTTTGAAGAAAGAAAATTTGATTACTGCCGAAAATAAAGCCATTATTACTCTGTATTTTAAGTTTAAAAAAACATTTTATATAATTGATAAGATTTACAATATAGGTCTTTTAGATTTTATAAATCGCGAATTAAATCCTTCTTTAGTTATAGTTTTTGGAAGTGTTAGAAAGGGAGAATATGAAAAAGAAAGTGATATAGATATATTTATAGAAAGCAGCATCGATAAAAAACTAAATTTGGAGGATTACGAGAGAAAAATTGGACATAAAATCCAGATTTTTGTTGAAAAAGATATAAAAAAAATTCAGCCTAACTTGTTCAAAAATGTCATTAATGGCATAAAAATAGAGGGATACTTAGACATATCCTTAAAATGACAGATATAATGAATTGGAAAGAATGTGAGAATAATTTTATTAGAGAAGTTGAGATAGATATAGCGAGGATAGATTCAATTATAGATAAAGCATTTATACGACTTAAACGGGCAAGAGATACAAAAATTAATGAAGAGAATGTTTCACTTGTAGTTGAGGATTATTATGAAGTCATTAAAGAGTTACTTACTGCCTACCTTTTGAATAATGGATTAAGATCAAAAAATCATCAATGTTTGATAAGTTATTTTTATAATAAAAATCCTGATTTTGAAAGAGAAGCTTATTTAATTGCGCAAATGTCTTTCTTTAGAAATAGACTTAATTATTACGGAGAATCTGTTCCATTAGATTTTTATAATAAGAATAAAGACGATTTTGAAAACATAATAAAAATTATTAGAGATTTAATCAAAAAATAATCTTAAGTTTTTAGGTAAGTGTTATTTATCCTAATCCAGTTAGGGCTTCGTCGATTTCTTCAAAGACTTTGTCGTCTGTGTCGATTACACGACCGTTTTCTGATAATGTGTCTGTGTTTCCTGAGTTTTGTTGATTTTCTGAATCGTTTGAGGAGTTATTTGAATCTCCCGACATGAACCAAAACAAACCTCCGACTATAACTATTGCGACGATTATCCAGATTAATATTTTCATTGTGATACCTCGCTTGATGTCATTACTTCTCTAAATTCTTTTTTGAATTCTTGTATTTTAGGCACGATGTCTGAACGTTTTGCTCCAGATAAGATTAGCTTTTTTATTTCTACTATCTTTGTGACTAGGCTTGTTGCCTGATCTGTTGTTATTATGCCTTGTTCTTGTTTTGCTTCTATTTTTTCTTGTAATTCGTATAATAATAGGACAACATAATTTCTTTTTGTTTCATCTGGTGCTGCTCTAAATGTTCCACCTGCGTTAATGTTTATTCCAGATTCTTTCAAGAAACATTTCTTTTTCTCTACAGGGCTTGCCGAGTTGAAACACTTTGCTGAATTTTTGTAAAATTGCCTGCATCTTTCTTTCTTTTCGTCTGCTGAGCTTCGGCATGCTTCTTCTGTTGCGTTGTAAGCTTCTCTTACAGCCACTTCTTTGTTTTCAAAACGGCATTTTATTCTGTCTTTTAATGTCTCTTTGTCTTCGCATGTTGTGACTGTTGAGTCTGCAGTTGTTGCTGAAGGAACATCTCTTACTCGTGCATTTCCTGTTGATGTACCTGCAGCTAATGCAAATGCTGACATTAATATTAAAGATATTGCTGAAATTACGAGCGCTCTTTTTATCATCTTTAATTATAGGGCTCTGGGATATTTAAGCCTTTAGAAGCTAACTTTTGGAACTGCTCTTTCTGCCGGCGCAATCTTAAGGAATTCTTTTTCTTTTCTGCCGTAAATGCTTGCGAACAATTTTCCAGGGAATGTCGTGCATGCGTTATTGTAAGATAGAATTCCGTCGTTGTAAAACTGCCTTGCGTAAGCTACTTTTTCTTCTATTGAAGTTAATTCTTGCTGAAGATGTAAGAAATTCTCGTTTGCTTTTAGTTGAGGATAGTTCTCTGAGATTGCAAATATTGACTTTAATGCAGATTCTAATTGAGTGCCTGCTTTGACTTTGCTTTCCATTGTTGTTGCTCCCATCAAGGCTTTTCTTGCGTTTGTAACCTCAGTAATTGCTCCTCTTTCATGTTTCATGTAACCTTTGACTGAGGCTAGTAAGTTAGGAACTAAATCTGAACGTTTCTTTAACTGGACGTCTATTTGTGACAGAGAGTTGTCAATTTGATTGCTTAAGCTTACTAAACGATTATAGTAATAAATAAACATAATAATTATTACTGCCAAGACTATTCCTATTATCCATCCAACCATATTATTATTAATTTGTTTGCCATTATAAACCTTTTTATATGTGCGTTGATTGTTTTTACTGTTTTACATGGAACAATTTTATAAGACTGCTTTGACATTTGGAGTACTTGTTTTAGTCTTATTTGGATTGTATTATTTTAGCGACTGGTTTTCTAAGACTACCGGGTATGTTTTCGGCGAAAGTGAAAAAATGAATCTGGCTACTTGTTTGAAGAATAAGAATGCTATTTTTTATTCTTCTACGACGTGCCCAGAATGCGATAAACAGCTTGAACTTTTAGGAAAAGATGCTTCTAAATTGATTAATGTTGTTATTTGTTCTAGCGTTGACGAATGTCCTGCTGGAGGCGTTCCTGCGTGGAAGATTGGAACGCAGACACATTATGGATATAAAGAGCTTTCAGAGTTAGTGGGTATTTCTGGTTGTGATGTCAGGAAGTAGGATCTAAGAGTTAAATTTATATATCTCTTTTTAACGACAACTCCATGGTTGTAGAGACATTGGAACAAGCAGTTGAAGTTTTTCCTGAAATAAAGGATTTTGTAGATTATGTCGTCCAAACTGGCGGGAGAAATACCTTAAATGTTAATAATAATACATTAAATTGGAGACATGAAAAAGACTTTTATGGTAAAATACCATCATCTTTTTATCATATGGCGCTATCTTTAGACAGAATTGATCCTAAAATGACTTTATTTTTTAGAGAAATGCAAGTTGGATGTCAACCATTCCATGAACCTGCACGCGGAGACGAATTATTAAAAAAATTGCCTGAAATTTTTGAGGCTATGAAAAGAGTCTATGATAAATGTTTTGTGAAAGATAGATATATCTTTACAGAGACAATATCTAGAGATTCTCAAGGGTCTGTTAGTTTAGGCGTAGAACTTAATTTAGACTAATATTTATATTTAGAACTATATATTTAAGATAAGCTCGACAGGGCAATGGTCACTGCCTTCTATCTTACTTAATATTTCCGCTTTTTGAATTTTGCTTTTTAGACTGTTTGATAGACAGAAATAGTCTATTCTCCACCCTATATCTTTATCTCTGGCGTTGTGCATATAACTCCACCAAGTATATTGGTTTTTTTCATTTTCATGCAGGTATCTGAATGAGTCTACGAAACCGTGATTAATGTACTCTGTGAAGCTTGCTCTTTCTTCTACTGTAAAGCCGGCGTTTTTTACATTTTCTTTTGGTCTTGCAATATCTATTTCTTTGTGAGCTACATTTAAGTCTCCACAGAATATTACTGGTTTCTTATTTTCTAGTTCTTTTAAAATGTGAAAGAATTTTTTATCCCATTCTAATCTGTGAGTGAGTCTTAACAAACCTCGCTGAGAGTTTGGAGTATATACGTTTACTAAGTAGAAGTGCTTGAATTCTGCCACTATTACTCTGCCTTCTACGTCGTCTAATAATTCTTTGCCTAATTTTATTGAGATTGGTTTTATTTTGCTGAATATTGCTGTTCCTGCATATCCTTTCTTTTCAGCTGGATTCCAAATATGATCTGAATATTGACTTAGAATTTTATCCACTTGTTCTGGATGCGCTTTTATTTCCTGAAGGCATAGAATATCAGGATTTTCTTGTTCGATGGACATTAGGAAGCCTTTTCCTAAGACTGAACGGATGCCGTTTACGTTCCATGAGATGATTTTCATATAGCTTTATAGAACACTTCTTTATTAAATCTGTTTATTTTTTCATGATTTTAACTCTATGAATCTCAGAAATTTATTATAAATTTTACTAGATCAATCATATGATGTATCTATAAAGTGGTAAATATAGAAAGATTTATAAGGATAATCATTTGTTCATGAAAATATGGTTAACCATTATTTGAGCCCGGGAGAACAAACTCAATTTACGGAAAGAGTTCATGAGCATGCAGAGAAAGCTAAAAATATAGTTATAGACGATTCAGAGATTGGTAAATTGCCCGGAATACAAATTCCTAAAGATTGTGAATTATCGATTCGTAGAACTTGCAAATATATTTCTAAATTGCCTTTTATCGCAGGATATAATCCTTCACCAAAAACTGAAAATGAAAGAAAAGCAAATAATCAATTAAAAGATAGTATTTTTAGACAAAGAGATTTAGATCAAATTTTGAAAGATGGAATTTATCCTACTTGTTCTGATACTGGGGTTCTTTTTAGAGGATTAATGGCCACACAAGGTCATCCTACGGCATATGTAGAGACATTTCATGAAGGTTATATAATTAATGGTAAACCCTTTAGCACTCATGCATTTGGAAGGGTCTTTTTTGATGGCAAATCTGTAATTGTAAATCCTGAATTTAAACCAATAATTTTTGATTCTGAAGTTAAAATATTTCCATATATCATTTTTAGAGAAGGATTAGATAGTTGGGATATTGGAATTCGCGGATATGAAGATATACATAGATTAAGAAGAGAAAATTTAATAAAACTTGAGAAAAAACGTAATCATGTAATTAGATGTATATGAGGCATAGATAAACGTTAAAAGCCCAGTTTATTATATTTTGATATGGTTAAAGAATTATATTTTGATAATGCCGCTACTACTCGCGTTTATCCTGCCGTTGTTGGTGTTATGAATGAGATTATGCTTGCCGAATATGGAAATGCTAGCTCTTTGCATGCTCTTGGAGATAAAGCGTCTAAATTTTTAATTAACTCTAGGGCAAATATTGCTCGCGCTCTCGGAGCTAGGACTCACGAGATATTTTTTACGTCTGGGACTACAGAGTCTAATAACTGGGTTTTTTCTGGGCTTGCGCACAATAATTCTGATAAGAAGAAGATTTTGATTAGTTCGATTGAGCATCCTTCTATACGTGAGACTGCTAATTTGTTTAGAAATTGGGGATACACTATTGTCGAAATTCCTGTTGATTCTCGCGGTTTTGTTGATATTGATTTTATTGAAAAAAATATTGATTTGTCTACTCTTTTTGTATCGGTTATGCATGTGAATAATATTTTTGGAACAATTCAAAATTTGAAAAAGATTGGAGACATTTGCAAACGCAAGGGTGTTATTTTTCATACTGATTGCGCACAGAGTTTCGGCAAATTAAAGATACTTGTACATGATTGGAATATTGATTTGCTTTCTGCCTCAGCACATAAGATTTCTGGTCCTAAAGGTGTTGGATTGCTTTATGTTCGTGAAGGTGTTAAATTTTCTCCTTTTATTTATGGAGGGGGACAGGAACGCGGGTTGCGAAGCGGTACTGAAAATGTTCCTGGAATTGTCGGATTTGCTAAGGCTGTTGAGATTTCTTTGAAAGAAGATTGGAATAAAGTTTCTGAAATTAGAGATTATATTATTGCCGAATTGGAAAATCTTGGATGTAAATTAATTGGCGCTAGAGATAATAGACTTTGTAATAATATATTTGTTATTTTTCCTGGAATTGATGCTGAAAAGCTACTTTATCAGCTTTCTGAAAAGAAGATTTATGTTTCTACTGGCAGTGCCTGTGATTCTAAGAAAGAAACTGAAGATAAATCTCTTATTGCTTTAGGACTGAGTTCAAAAGAGATTAAGAGTTCTTTGAGAATTTCGCTTCCTGCTGACGTTACGCGAAAAGAGGCTGATTATTTCTTGAAGGTTTTGAAGGAATTAATTAAAAGATAGGTTTAAAAGTTCTTTTTTTCTTTGTTAGATATGAGAAAAACTGTACGAAGGTCTAGAAGAAGAGCAATTTTGAAGAGAAAGCATGCTAAAAGAGTTGCTGGAAGATAATTCTTGTTGTTTGATATAAAGACTTATAAACTGAACATTAATTAGTTTTTTATGAAACTTGATTCTGATGGCGGGGGGCGTTTTAGCGGTAGAGTAAATTCTTTAGTTCGTGGAGTGCCTGGGGGTTTTAGTTCTGATAATAATAACTTAGTTACTTTATCTTTAGATTCTAGAGGTACAGTCCAATTAGTTGACTTACCAATTAGAACACAATCAGATTTTGATTTGATACCTTATCAACTTGGGCTTACTGGACAATATGTAGATTATTTTAAGGATTTAGGTTTTGTTGGTGGCGTTAAGTGGAGACTTGAAGTTACTTCTGGACCGTTAAGAGGAAATGTTTATTCTTATCCTTCAGATTAGAAGTGTTTTTATAATGTAATCTTTTGTGTCTGAGATGATTGGAGATGATGATGGCTGCGAGAACTGGTAAATCTGACGATAAGAAGGGCGAGAAGATATATTCACATTCTCGTTTATGGCTTTATGAATCGTGTCCTGAGTTTTACAAGTTGAAATACATTGATAAGAAAGTTCCTCCGATGCCTACTGCAATGCCTCTTTTTCTTGGAAGTGCTGTTCACGAAGCACTTGAATGGTTATATCATCAGATTAAACACCGTGAAGTTAGTGCTGATGAGTTAATTGAGTATTTTACAGATAATTGGACAAATAAGTTTGATGAGAATATTAAAGTTGAGAATGGGGATGAGATTGACGCATATAATAAAGGGATTAGATTTTTGATGGACTATTATACTAAAAATAAGCCGTTTAAGCAGAATGTTTTAGCTATTGAACGCAAAATACTTTTTCCTTTAGATTCTGAAGGCAAATACAAGATTCAAGGATTCATTGACAGACTTGATATGGCTCCTGATGGCACATATGAAGTTCATGATTATAAGACAAATCAGTCGATGAAGAAGAAAGAAGAGCTTGATAAGGATAGACAGTTAGCGTTTTATGATATTGGTTTACGTGAAACATTTGGAAAAGATATTAAGGTTAGATTAATTTGGCATTTCCTTAATTTTAATCAACAAGTTACTTCTGAAAGGACGCCAGAACAACTTGAGAAGTTAAAGAAAGATACTATTGAGTTGATTGAGAAGATTGAATCCTCCACTGAATGGCCTGCTTGTAATGGTCGTTATTGTGATTGGTGTAATTATAAGAAAGAGAACGGACTGACTTATGAGAGTTTTATTAAATCATTTGAAGATGCTCGAAGGGCGATTGATAAACTGCTTCCAGACGACGTGCAGTTTTTAGGGCTGGCGAAGTGAAGTTAGTAAAATATGTACCTCTTAAATATAATGGAGAGATTAACAAAAGATAAGATAACTGTTAATAATAGAATAATTATCCATTTTAGCCCATTTTTTAATTTATCAAATTTATTGATAATAAAATAGGAAATCAGTATTGAACCCACTATTGGAAGAATTAGATTAACAAATGAAATGTTAAAATATATATTTCTCAGAATTTTGTCAATATACCTTCCTAAAATTAAAGGGATTAAGTAAAGAATAATTCCCGCGATAAGGATTTTATTATCTTTAACCATAATATTATTTACTTTCTTTAATTAATAAACTTTGCTGAATGGTTTATTCTAAGAAACCTTTTTTTATTTATGAGTTTAAATTTTAATTTATTATTTCGCCCACTTGAACCGTTTTTCTGAATGTGTTTGAGATTGCTAGGGCTGGTTCTTGACCTATGATTTCTATTTCTTTGGAAACTAGGATTGCATTTCTTTCTGAAAGAGCTATTAATTTATCTACATCTTTATTTTCTGATAGAAATTCTTGTATTGTTTTATAGTCTTCTTTTATGTAATGGCACCAGATATCCCATCCGTATGCTTTATTTAATGCGTTAAAGTCCTTTAATCCTACTTCATTCTTATCTGCTTTTAATGAAGATTTGATTGTTTTTCCGAATATTATTGCTCCTGCGCTTCCGCCGTATATTGGAATATCTTGTTTGACTGCTTCATTAAGAAATTTTGTTAATCTGCTTTCTTTTATGCTTTTTAACAAGTAAGGCGTATTTCCTCCACCGATGTAAATTCCCCCATAGTTGTTTGGATTTTTATCTGCATATTCTAATATATTTTCTTCAGTGACCATTTCATATTTATTGATTCCTAATTTGTCAAATGTTTGTTTTAACCATTTCAAACACTCAGGATAAGGATGTTTTATTGTATCAATTGCAATTGGAATGTATAATAAAGGTTTATTTTTGTTTACTAGTGAAGCAAAATATTTGTCAATCTCCTCAGTGTCTTTGCCATTTCCGCCTCCAGTGAGAACTAAAACCATGTATTTTATTGATTAGATTGTTTTATATTATTAATGGTTATTCCGGAGATCATTTTTTATTCTTTGGATTAATTCTTGATTTTGAAGTATTCTTTTGCTTTTTTATTGAAAATTAAATAAGTTAAAGCAAATAATGGGAATAAGATTGTAAAGAAAAACAGCAGGCATAAAATGGTTATTAAAAAATATTCGAAAGATTGTGATGATGAGTTTAAACTATCTATAAATGTTCTGAAAGGAAATCTGATAAATACAGTTAGGCCCGACAATAAG